>JBIJAE010000015.1:0-13902 GCA_044345895.1 Chitinophagaceae bacterium | reverse complement strand
AATCTCCTGTTTCTATTGAACGTGTGAACCTTGCCGCCATCAGGAATTCACCTTCTGCAGACTATTATGACATGGCAACCAACCTTAAAGGTGTTGACATGGTTGCATCAAGTTTAACATTCAAAACAGTCACCACCAGAGGTTTTGCTGGTAGTGGTAATACAAGGTTTACACAGATTGTTGATGGAATGGACAACCAGGCACCTGGCTTGAACTTTTCTGTGGGTAGCATTGCTGCACTCAACGAACTCGATGTTGAAAGCATGGAACTTCTGCAAGGCGCCTCATCTGCGCTCTATGGACCAGGTGGAATGAACGGTACATTGCTGATCAACAGCAAAGACCCATTCAAATACCAAGGACTTTCATTCCAAATGAAGAACGGTATGATGCACACAGATGGCAAATACCGTGATCCTGCACCATATTATAACTGGGATGTGCGTTATGCCAAAAAAGTTTCTGACAGGTTTGCATACAAATTTACTGCTGGTATTATTCAAGCGAAAGACTGGCTTGCTGCAGACAGCAGAAACATCAACAGGGCACCTGGAGCCAATTTCAATACCATTAATCCTGGTACACGCAATACTGACCCCAATTATGATGGTTTGAACTTTTATGGTGATGAAACCAACCTCGATTTGAATCTTGTACTCAATGGCATTGCTGGTCAGGCTCCATTCCTGGCCCCATATATCTCTACATTGACGGGTTCTCCTAACATGGTTTCAAGAACCGGATATTCTGAAAGAGAAGTTACCAATCCCAACACCATCAATTTCAAATTGGGTGGTTCTTTGAACTATAAGCTTACCAATTCCATTGAAGCAATCCTTTCTGCCAATTGGGGTACAGGTAATACTGTGTACACCGGTAGTGAGCGTTATTCTATTCTTGACTTGAAATTGGGACAGTATAAGCTTGAATTCAAACACAAGAACTGGATGTTAAGGGCCTATACTACACAGGAAAATGCAGGTCAGGCATACAACACTACTGTTACAACACGCCTATTTAATGAATCTTGGAAAGGTTCACAACAATGGTTTACTGAATATGGTCAGGCCTTCCTCAATGGAAAATTGAATGGCATGTCTCATATGGATGCCCATAACCTTGCCCGTTCTTTGGCAGACATAGGAAGACCTGTTGCAGGAAGTGCAAGGTTCCAATCCTTGTATGATGCTGTAAGATCAAGGCCTATTTCTAAAGGCGGCGGTAGATTGATTGACAGAACCAACCTTTATGCTGTTGAAGGACAGTACAACCTCAGTGAGTTGACTGGAAAATTTGCGGAAGTATTGGTTGGTGGTAACTTCAGGAGGTTCTTGTTGAATTCTGAAGGTACTTTGTTTGCGGACTCTGCCAACAAAATTCCTATCAACGAATACGGTGCGTATCTACAACTTGCAAAAGGTTTTGCCAATGACCTGATCAAGTTTACCGTTTCTGGTCGATTTGACAAAAATGAAAACTTCAAAGGCCGTTTCACCCCAAGGGCTACCATGCTCTTTAGGGTTGCCAAGGACAATCACATCAGGTTCTCTTACCAGACTGCCTACAGATTCCCATCTACCCAGCAACAATACATCAACCTTGCTGTAGGTGGCGCAATTCTATCTGGAGGTGTCCCTGCCATGAAAGATTTTTACAAGGTAACAACCAACCCTGTATACTCAGTTGCAGCTCTTGGCGCAGGACAGTTGAAAGTACAGGAACTCCCTGAATTCAACCCTGAGTCTGTAACTTCTTTTGAGTTAGGCTACCGTGGATTGCTTGCCAACTCAAGGTTGTTGGTAGACGCTTATGGATACATTGGTAATTACCAGGATTTCATTACCCGTGTACTTGTTGCCCAATCCATCAGGAGTACCCCAAGCCCTGCAGATGTGATCAATCCGGCTACAAGAAGAATCATTTCTTTCCCTGTCAATTCACCAACTCCTGTAAAAACTTCAGGATATGGCGTTTCATTGGAGTATAAATTCAAAAAAGGTTTTTACCTGAATACGAATTTCTCCTCTGACATATTGGGTGATGTTCCCCAAGGTTATATTACTTATTTCAATGCACCTAAGTACAGGGCCAACGCAACATTTGGTAATACTGGTTTAGGAAAAAGCAAACGACTTGGATTCAATTTCGTTTACCGCTTCCAATCAGAATTTTATTTTGAAAGCGATCTTGCCAATGGTAATGTTCCATCTTACCAGGTTCTTGATGCTCAGATCAGCTACAGGTTGCCTGCCGTCAATTCTGTCTTAAAATTGGGTGCCAACAACTTGTTGAACCAATACTATATTACTGCACTGGCCAATCCTTCTATTGGTGGTTTGTACTATGTATCTTTTGGTTATAACATTTTCTAATTGGTCAGCACTTATCATTGAAATAAAAAAAATATCATGAAAAAAATATTCAATTCATTTAAGTTTATCCTTCCACTGGTCTTGCTGATCGTGGTGGCATCAACTTCTTGTAACAAGGATGTACCTGCAGCCATGCCCATTGTTTCAATACCTGCTGGTAGCACGATTGGAGACATTCTTACTACCAATCCTAATTTTACCATACTAAGGGCAGCTGTTACAAAAGCAGGCATGCTGGACGCAGTTTCTAATAGAAGCAATGTATTCACTGTGTTTGCACCCAGTGATGCTGCATTCATCGCTTCTGGTATCCCATTGGCAGCCATCAATGCACTTCCAGCTGCATCAGTTGCCAGCATTGTTCAGTACCATGTTATTCCGGGTCGCAAACTCATGTCTTCTGCAGTGCCTATCAGTTTCCCGAATGTACAGATGCCAACATCATTTATCATTCCTGCTCCAAACACAAATCCATTGGTGAGGTTCAGCAATTTTCCTTCCAGAAGGGGAGACAGGGTTTGGGTCAACAATATTCCGGTAGTTACTCCAGATGTTAATGCTGCCAATGGTGCTATCCACGTAACGGCGGCAGTTGTTGCTCCACCTACAAGGGTATTGTTGGATACCATCGCTCGTGATGCTGATATGTCCTACCTTGTTGCTGCCATTCTCAGGGCTGATGCTGGTGCTCCTGCAGGCTCACGCTTTCAGGATTTTCTCGCTAATCCATTGGCCAATTTAACGGTAATGGCTCCTACCAATACAGCTTTCAATGCTTTGTTTACCGCACTTAGGTTGCCAGCTTCGCCTGCATCTTTTGGATTGTTACCTGTAGCCACAGTTCAAGGAATTGTTGCCTACCATGTGTTGGTGGGACGTGCTTTTTCTCCTAACCTCCCAACTGCTGCTACACAAGTACCTACCTTGCTCTCTTCTTCTTTGCCAACAGCACCATTGCTTACTGTTGATGGAACCCAGGGTGTAAGAGGTGCAAGAAACCCAAGCTTTTCAAGAATTACTGCAGTTGACAGACATGCCATCAATGGTGTATACCACAAAATTGATCAGGTATTGATGCCACAATAAGTCTAATAACAATATTAAAAAAGACCGGTCTCTGTAGAGCCGGTCTTTTTTTTGTGCTAAGATGCACGTATTTATTTTGGGGGATGAAACAGACACGTTAGACTGCGAACCTGAAGTGCATGATGTCTCCATCCTGTACAATATAATCTTTACCCTGGACAGCCATTTTACCGGCTTCTTTGCAGGCGGCTTCAGATCCGAGGGTGGTGTAGTCTGTATATCCAATTACCTCAGCCCTGATAAAACCTTTTTCAAAATCAGTGTGAATTACTCCGGCAGCCTGTGGAGCAAGCATGCCTTTGGTAATGGTCCAGGCCCTAACTTCCTGTACACCAGCTGTAAAATAAGTGGCAAGGTTGAGCAGTTTGTAGGTTGACCGGATCAGCCTCACCACACCGCTTTCAGAAAGTCCCAGGTCAGTCAGGAACATCATCCTGTCTTCGTAACTTTCCATCACAGCAATCTCACTTTCAATGGCAGCACTGACAAAAAGAATTTCAGCATGTTCGTGCTTGATGGCTTCTTTAACTTGTTCAGTATACATGTTACCACTCACAACACTTTTCTCATCAACATTGCAAACATAAATGACCGGTTTAATGGTCAGCAAAAACATATCGTTGATGTATTTTTCTTTTTCTTCCTCAGAGATGTCGAATGCACGGGCATTGTTACCCTGGTCAAGATGATCTTTAAGTGCCCTCAATACTTCAATTCCCCTCAATATTTCCCTGTCATTGCTTTTGGACAGTTTTTCAGATTTGGACAGTTTTTTCTCGACACTTTCAAGGTCTTTCAACTGCAGTTCCGTATCTATTACTTCCTTGTCTCTGACCGGATTTACATTTCCATCCACATGAATGACATTGTCATCTTCAAAACACCTGAGCACATGAATAATGGCATCTGTTGCCCTGATGTTACCAAGAAACTGGTTTCCCAGTCCTTCACCCTTGCTGGCGCCCTTAACCAAGCCAGCGATATCAACAATTTCAACGGTGGTTGGAACAACCTTCTGCGGTTTTACAATCTTTTCGAGTTCAATCAGCCTGTCATCAGGAACAGTAATGACTCCGATATTGGGTTCAATGGTGCAGAATGGAAAATTCGCTGCCTGTGCTTTTGCACTGCTGAGTGCATTAAATAGGGTTGATTTTCCTACATTTGGTAATCCGACAATGCCAGCCTGTAATGCCATAGTTTTAATTTTGCGTGGCAAAGATAGTGTGAATGATGCGATAAGGGCATCCTTTGTTGGAATAACATTCAAAGCAATCATCAACCAATGGCCTTAAATTATATCTGGTTCTTTTTTTTCATCATTGCCTTTGCCATTGCTTTAGGGAAATGGGTAATTACGGGCGACCCCCTGATTTTCAAAACCGTAACGGAAGGGATTTTCAAGTCTGCCAACGATAGTGTAGACCTGTCATTTAAGCTCATTGGGATCATGACCTTGTTTCTTGGTTTCATGAACATAGGGGAAAAGGCCGGAGCCATTCGCTTTCTTTCAAAACTTGTTGCTCCATTCTTCAGCAAATTGTTCCCTGAACTTCCGCCCAAGCATCCAGCCTATGGGCACATGATGATGAACTTTTCAGCCAACTTGCTGGGGCTGGACAATGCTGCAACCCCCTTTGGGCTAAAGGCAATGGAAAGCCTTCAAACCCTTAACCCCAATAAAGAAACAGCCAGCAATGCCCAAATCATGTTTTTGGTGTTGCATGCCTCTGGCCTGACATTGATTCCTATCAGCATCATCGCCATGAGGGCCTCTGTTACTCCGCCGGCCGCCAATCCAACAGATATTTTTATTCCCTGCATGATTGCCACATTTGCCGCCACAGTGGCCGCACTCACCATCGTTTCCATCAGACAAAAAATAAACCTTCTTCAGCCGGTCATACTGGCTTGGATAGGAGGAATCTCTTTGCTGATTGGTTTACTTATTGCCTATCTCAAGATTTTCCTGTCTCAGGTGCAAATCGAATCCTTTTCAACCGTATTGAGCAATGGACTGATTCTGTTGATTTTTCTTGTCTTTTTGCTGGGTGGTATTTACAAAAAGGTAAATGTCTTTGAGTCATTTGTAGATGGTGCAAAAGGTGGCTTTGAGGTTGCCATCAAGATCATTCCTTATTTGGTTGCCATGCTGGTTGCCATCAGCGTATTGCGTAGTTCTGGCGCTTTTGAATTCATTACCGAAGGAATGAAAACCATGTTTTCATTTATGGGGATGGATACGCAGTTTGTTTCAGCCCTTCCAACTGCCATGATGAAACCATTGAGTGGAAGTGGCTCCAGGGCCATGATGGTAGACACCATGACAACCTATGGTGCGGATTCTTTTGCAGGCAGGTTATCGGCAATTTTTCAAGGAAGCAGCGATACCACTTTTTATGTTGTAGCTGTTTACTTTGGATCTGTAGGCATAAAAAATACCCGTTATTCCATTCCAAGCATGTTATTGGCTGATTTGGTTGGGATTATTACCGCTATTTTTGTGGCTTACCTCTTTTTTGGAAATTGAGCATGAACATCATTTTAAAGGACATCAAATTGTTTGGTTACCATGGAGTTCATCCATTGGAAAACAGTTGCGGTACTGATTTTATCATCAACATTATTATTGAAGTCAACAACAAAAAAGCCATTAAATCATTGGCTGATACCATTGATTATGCTGCAGTTTACAGTTTGGTGAAACAGGTCTTTTCAACAACTGAGCAACTATTGGAAGTTGTGGCAGAAAAAATATTCTTTGCCATAGCAGAAAACTTCCCCCTTGCTGACGAAATTGAAATCAGCATCTTAAAATCAAATCCACCCATAGAAAATTTTATTGGTCAGGTTGGTGTACAGTTAAAAAAGCGAACAAATGAAATGTAAATTCCTTCTCACAGTATGGTTATTTTCCACAATTCATTTGTTTGCACAACAATCTCCTTTGATCGAAGAGGCACGAACATTGGAGCGACAGTTCAAGACCATGGAAGCCATCAAGAAATACGAGTCTTTGTTACTCAAAGATCCAACCAATATTCCCGTTCTTGTACGGGTGGCTGAGCTTTATTGCATGGAGGGGCAATCCATCGCAAAGGAAGATGAAAGCAAGTCATTGTATTTGTTGGCAGGTAAATATGCAGATAAGGCTAACTCCATTGACTCCAACAGGGCAGATGTTCAATTTGTCCAAGCAATGGTCATTGGCAAGTTGATCGAATACGCTTCCATTAAGGATAAAACAAGATTAACGATGCAGCTCCGTGAAAAGACAGATAAATCACTGGCTTTCGATCCCAATTTTACAAAAAGCATCTATACTCTAGCGAAATGGAATGATGAGGTGGCCTCTTTGAATCCAGCTGCAAGGGCAGCCCTCAAGTTCATGAACAAAGGCTTCCCTGCTGCATCTGCTGAGGAGGCAGTAAAGCTTTATGAAAAAGCCCGTAAATTAGATCCTGGATTCATTTTGAACAACCATGATTTGGCCCTTGCCTATAAAAAAATGGGGAAATCCTTGCAAGCAATTGAACTGCTCACCTATCAGCTGAAATTGCCTGCAAAGACAAAAGAAGAACAGGAAATTAAACTCAAGTCGAAACAATTGTTGGAAAGCTTAAAATAAATCAATTCTCAAATCACAGGTATGTTAAAGAAAATCTCAATCACTGTTTTGGTTTTTATGTCTTCACTGGCATTCTCATTTGCTCAGGAACAGGAAAAAGCTGTTTCCAAATACGACGCCAATGAACTATTTAATCCACTTTTTTACAAGCAATATGGTAGCCTTACGCGGTCTGGAAATGGCGAACCCGGCAAGGCCTACTGGCAGAACAAGGCAGATTATAAAATCATTGCCGAATTGAATGACCAGAACAATCAGATTACAGGCTCAGTAACCCTGACCTATTCCAATAACAGTCCGCATAACCTTAATTTCCTTTGGTTTCAGCTGGACCAGAACCTGTTCAATCCCAATTCAAGGGGTTTTGCCAAACTCCCTGTTGCCGGCAGAAGCAGGTATGGTAATGCAGCGACACCATTTGAGGGAGGTTACGATATAAAATCAGTGAAAATTCTTTCTATTTCAGGAGGAAAGACCACAGAAACTGTTGTTGAACCTGAAATTGCGGATACGCGAATGAGGGTTGACCTGCCAAAACTCTTGAAAGCTGGGGGAGACAGGGTAGTGATAAAGGTAGATTATGCGTACACAGTTCCTGAATATGGTGCAGACAGGACAGGTATACTGAAGAATGCAGATGGCAACATTTATGCCATTGCACAATGGTATCCCCGTATTTGTGTTTTCGATGATATCCAGGGATGGAATACCCTTCCTTACCTCGGAGCAAGCGAATTTTATCTTGAATATGGCAATTTTGACGTTTCCATCACAGCACCAGCCAGTCATGTCGTTGTTGCCTCCGGAGACCTGCTCAACCCATCCGAAGTAATGACAGCAGAACAATTGAAACGATACCAGAAGGCCCATCAAAGTGATGAAACGGTGATGATCAGGAGCAAGGAGGAAATCAAGAATCCTTCTTCAAGACCTTCAGTGCCCAAACTCACCTGGAAATATTCCATCAGCAATTCAAGGGATTTTGCTTGGGCATCTTCCACCTCTTTCATTTGGGATGCTGCCAGGATCAATCTTCCCAGTGGTAAAAAAGCATTGGCACAATCTGTTTACCCAAGCAGCTCAGATGGTAATAATGCCTGGGGCAGAAGCACCGAATATACAAAAGCTAGCATCGAAAATTATTCCAAAAGATGGTTTGAATACCCTTATCCCATTGCTACAAATGTAGCCAGCAATGTTGGTGGAATGGAGTATCCGGGTATAGTATTCTGTGGGTCAACTGCAAAAAACGGGTCACTTTGGGGTGTTACCGACCATGAATTCGGACATACCTGGTTTCCCATGATAGTTGGAAGCAACGAAAGAAAATATGGCTGGATGGACGAAGGTTTTAACACCTTTATCAATGACATCGCATCCCAGGATTTCAACAATGGGGAATATGCCTCAAAAGAGTCCAATGCACACAATATGGCTAAATTCTTGTACAGCGACAGGTCTGAATCCATCATGAAAACACCAGATGCCTTGAAAGAGGCCAACATAGGACTTTCTCTTTATGTTAAGCCTGGTTTTGCGCTTACGCTTTTGAGAGAGCAAATCGTAGGACCGAAAAGGTTCGATTCAGCTTTCAAAAAATACATCCGTGATTGGTCATACAAGCATCCAGCGCCCTGGGATTTTTTCAGGAGCATGGAAAATGGAGTAGGCGAGGATTTGGGTTGGTTTTGGAAAGCCATGTTTCTCGAAAACTGGAGATTGGATCAGGCCATCACCAATGTTGAGTACCCAAGCAACAACGCTAAAAATGGAGCCATCATCACCATTGAGAACATGGAAAAAGCAGCCATGCCTGTTGTGATTGAATACGAAACAGTTGCTGGTAACAAGGGAAGGGTTAATCTTCCTGTTGAAATTTGGCAGAATGGTGGTGTTTTCAAAACAAGAATCCGGGTAAATGAAGAGTTGTTGAAGGTGACCATTGATCCTGACAAAGTGTTTCCTGATTATAACAGTGAAAACAATACCTGGACAGCCAAAAAGCAATAAACAGGATTTTTTGGGGATAAATTGCTGATTTATCCCCAAAATCATTTAATTTTGCACTCCTTTCAGTTTAACTGCTGAAAGCTATTCCCAAAAGGTTCCATAAGTTCTTCGTCTGTTCGAAGACACCAGTAGGGGTAAATTTAAAAATAAACTCATGCCAAAAGTTAAAACCCATTCAAGGGCAAAAAAAACTTTTAAGATCACCGGCAGCGGAAAGATCACTTACAGAAAGCCCACAAGAGGTCACTTGCTCACCAAGAAAACCAACAAGCGCAAACGTGCACTCCGTGTGCAAGGTGTTGTTCATCATGCGAACCTTGATTTCGTAAAAAGACTCCTTCGCCTGAAATAAGGCCTTTCTCATTTCTTCAAATTTAAACTCATTACAATATGCCACGTTCAAAAAATGCGGTTGCCTCCAGGGCCCGTAAAAAAAGAATTCTTAAGCAGGCGAAAGGATTCTACGGAAAAAGGAAAAATGTTTATACAGTAGCCAAAAACGTTCTCGAGAAAGGCCTCACTTATAGCTATGTTGGTCGCAAACTCAAGAAGAGAGATTACCGTAGTCTCTGGATTGTTCGTATCAATGCAGCGGTCAGGGAAGAAGGAATGAAATATTCTGAGTTCATCAATAAGCTCAAAGTAAAGGGAATTGATCTTGATCGCAAAGTACTTGCAGATCTTGCCATGAACAATCCTGAGTCTTTCAAGCAATTGGTTAATTCTGTAAAATAACCCATACTGATTCAATCAGTAAACCGGATGTCAAATAAACATCCGGTTTTTTATTTTCAGATGGTGAAAAAAATTAATTTTGTTCCTCTTTGCAATTCAACAACTTAAACAGCGCGAAACGGAAAAATGAGCAATACCTATACAGACCTTGTCAAGCAGACATTTTATTTTCCTCAGGAAGGCTTCGAAACCAAGGACGGTTACCTGCATTTCAATGACCTTGATTTAAAAGCCATCATAGAAAAGTATGGTACGCCCTTAAAACTAACCTATCTTCCTAAAATAGGCTCACAGATCAACAAGGCCAAGGACTTGTTCCAGAAGGCGTTCAAGAAACACAACTACGAAGGGAAATACCATTATTGCTATTGCACAAAAAGTTCTCATTTTTCATTTGTTGTTGAAGAAGCCTTGCAGCATGATATTCACCTTGAAACATCTTTTGCATACGATATTGAAATCATCAATAACCTGTTCAAAAGAAAAAAAATCACCAAGGACACCTTTATCATTTGCAACGGATTCAAACAAAAAACATATACCTCCCGTATTTCCCGTCTGATCAATACGGGATTCAAGAACGTAATACCCATTCTGGACAACAAGGAGGAGCTTGACAGATACAAGAGAGGTGTCAGGGTTCCATTCAAACTGGGAATTCGTGTTGCCGCTGAGGAGGAACCCAATTTTCCATTCTATACCTCCCGTCTGGGCATCAGGGCCAAAGACATCCTGGAGTTTTATGTAGACCAGATAGAAGGGTATGAGGAGAAATTTCAGCTGAAAATGCTGCACATCTTCCTCAACAAAGGAATAAAAGACGATATCTACTATTGGAGTGAGTTGAACAAAGTCATCAACCTTTACTGCCAGTTAAAAAAGATTTGCCCTGAATTGGATTCCATCAACATTGGTGGAGGTTTTCCTATCAAGCATTCATTGGGATTCGAATATGATTATGGATTCATGATCAATGAGATTGTGGGCACCATCAAAAAAGCCTGCAAAAAAGCCAAGGTTCCAATGCCCAATATTTTTACTGAATTTGGAAGTTTTACCGTCGGTGAAAGCATGGCCCACATCTATTCAGTGTTGGCAGAGAAGGTTCAGAATGACAGGGAGATCTGGTACATGATTGATTCTTCTTTTATCACCACTTTGCCAGATACCTGGGGTATCGGAGAGAAATTCCTGATGCTTCCCATCAACAAATGGCAGAATGAATACCAACGGGTAGTCCTGGGAGGGCTTACCTGTGATAGCCATGATTACTATGATTCAGAGGAGCACATCAATGAAGTTTTCTTGCCCAAAATTACAGGTGATGAGTCAAAAGAACCCCTCTATCTAGGCTTCTTCCATACTGGCGCTTATCAAGACCAGATCAGTGGTTATGGCGGAATCAAGCATTGTATGATTCCATCGCCAAAGCACATTATTGTTGGCAAGGACAAACACGGAAAATTACATGATTGGGTATACGCGAAGGAGCAATCTGCTCAGAGCATGCTCAAGATCCTGGGTTATCAATAACCTGAACCTGGTATTTTTTAGTTGACCTTGAGTTTGTATTTTTTGTTGACCTTGGGATTGTTGAAGTATTTTTCAGCATCCTCCTGAGAATAGCGTGGATCAAATTCAACCAGCGGAAGGTCTACCAGCTGTAACTGGGATTGCTTAAGTTCATCCCTAAGCTTTTTTGTCTTGGAAAGAATGTCCGGATCCCGATCACCAATGGTCATGTTTTCCGTCATCATGTAATCCAGTCTTTTGATGGTTGCCCTTACCTGGGAAGCTGTATTCTGTTCTTGCAACTTGTTGGGAGAAACTGCCTCTTTAACCGGAACAAGCGTAAGGCCTACTGAAGGCAATACTTTTCCCATGTTCTTTGAGCTTGTTGTGGTTCCAGTACTTGAGATGATGGTACCCAACATGGCTGTAGACGAACCGGTAATGTCAAAACCGGTTCTTGTATTTTTTGTTTTTTTGATATTGGTGCTGATGACAAAAAACGTTAATTTAAGGTTGGTAACGTATTTTTTCATTTCATTGGTTACCTGCAAATGTTCCTGGTTTTTTTGGGGGTAATTGATGCCTGGCTTGATGAAAACCCTTACGGTAGCTGTGTCACTGTTCCTGAATTTATCAGTTCCAATGAATTGAAGCACCAGGATTTTCTGACGGGCAGTATCATTTTCCCGAATAAAATCATAAGGAACCATCCAGCCAAACTCATCATCGCATTTGTTGACTGATTTGAAATTGCTGATGGGCAGGTTGGAATTGATGGTGATTTGCTCAACCGGAAAGCTACCTGTTTCACACTGAACCCTGAATTTGATGGAATCACCCTCTTCAAGAAGCACAGTATTGCCGATGGTTGGTTTCAGCCTCGAGACAACAACCTCAGTGCTGTAAAACATGATGGTAAAACCTTCCTCAATGCGATCTTTTGCATCCCTCAGATTCTGTACACCCACTTCAACCTTGTAAGGAACATCATATTTTAATTTTCCGCTTTTGAAAAATGATTTCTCTGCCTTGAAATAAAGCAAACCGGTATTCTTGTCAATTTTGACACCGATAGGAGCGTTTTTGAGGTACCAGAAATAAAATTCAGAAGGTTTGTTGATCTGTAGATCATATATCAAGCTAGAGTCTACCTGAAGGGTGAAAAAAGGATTAAGGTTGATGATCCTGAGCACAGTGTCAAGGTTGATGGGCTCTGAAGGCAAAGGGATGATGGTATCCTGCTTGACAACCAGAGTGTCTTGCTTGATTTCCTGGGAAAATAAGTTTCCAGACAGAAAAAAGGCTGTAATAAAAACAAGTAGGCTTTTCAAATCAAACTTTGTTAGAACGAAATTAACTCAAAACCGGCAAATGTGTAACTTCGCTTAAAATCTTAACAATATGTATCCAGCAGAAATAGTGATTCCAATGAAAGAAGAGCTTACAGAGAACGGGTTTGATGAGCTTTTAACTCCCGCATCAGTTGATGAAATCCTGTCTGCTCCAGGCACAACGCTTGTAGTGGTTAATTCAGTATGTGGATGTTCAGCAGGTAGTGCAAGACCCGGTGTGCTCATGTCTGTACACAATTCCGCTAAGCGCCCAGATAACCTCACTACTGCCTTTGCAGGCTTTGATCTCGCAGCAGTCCAGCGCTTGAGAGAACATCTTTTGCCTTATCCTCCCTCTTCACCAGCAGTTGCCCTTTTTAAGGATGGCAAACTGGTGCACATGATTGAAAGGCATCAGATCGAAGGAAGGCCTGCCCAGATGATTGCGCAAAACCTCATGGCAGCCTACGAAGAATACTGCAATTGATCCTATGTATCCTAACCTTTATTTTTTCCTGAAGGATGCGCTAGGCATTGAACCCTGGGGCTTTACCCAGTACATCAATACTTTTGGATTGTTGGTTGCCATCGCCTTTGTTGTTGCTGCTGTAATTCTCTCAAAAGAGTTGAAACGCAGGGAACAGTCAGGGCTGCTTTCCCCAATGGAAGAAACCATTGTGGTGGGTAAACCAGCAAGCAAGGCTGAGCTGATTTTCAACTTGGTCTTTGGATTCATTGTAGGATATAAAATCTTGGGTGTTTTCCTGAATGATAGCCAGGTCAATCCTCAGGAATATATTTTTTCCTCAAAAGGCAGTCTTCTTGGAGGATTGCTCCTGGGAGGACTTTTTTCTTGGTTAAAATACCATGAAAAGAAAAAACAAGCCTTGGCAAAACCAGAGGAAAGAAAGGTGAAAATATACCCACACGAAAGGGTTGGTGATATCACGGTATACGCTGCCATTGCTGGATTCATAGGTGCAAAAGTTTTTGACAATCTGGAAAATTGGGACAGGTTTATCCAGGATCCTATTGGTAACCTGCTTGCTCCCAGTGGACTGACTTTTTATGGTGGATTGATTGTGGCAGCCATTACTGTCATTCTTTTTGCCAGAAGTAAAAAGATTGGTACCAGGCACCTGATTGATTCAGCTGCACCAGCCTTGATGATTGCCTATGCTATTGGCAGGATGGGTTGTCATTTTTCAGGCGATGGAGACTGGGGTAT
>JBIJAE010000014.1:0-13927 GCA_044345895.1 Chitinophagaceae bacterium | reverse complement strand
CATCTCAGGCATTCAACCAGCAATACTCCGGCACAATGCATCCACCTTACAGGCACTCTGCAGGAGCCAGAACAGGACCATCAATGAAACCTGGAGCCACGACAATGGAAGAACCTGGAGCCCACTTGCTCAAACTGATATACCCAACAACAATTCTGGCATTGATGCCATTACCCTCAAAGACGGAAGACACCTGCTGGTCTACAACAATGTTAAGCCACCTGCTTCAGAAAAAGAAGGATGGGGTGGCCGGTCTCCCCTGAATGTTGCCATTTCAAACGATGGAAAACACTGGGAGCCTTATGCGATACTTGAAAATGAACCGGGAGTGGAATTTTCCTACCCTTTTGTGATTCAAACACAAGATGGAAAGATTCACATCACCTATACCTGGAAAAGAAAGAAAATAAAGCACGTCATCTTAACTGCCCCGCAGCCCACTGCACGCCCAACAGGGATTTGAAAAATTTTGTCTTAAGTTCAGCCAGTTTTTGACTGGTTTCAAGCAATTTGATTTCCCTGGAATTGACAAGAAACATGCTGCTCTCACCAATGGAAAATTTTGCTTCTTCTGCCTTGAGCAAAAGTGCCTGGTTGCGCAAATTTTCCTGAAACAACAAAGACTGTGTTTGCAGTGCCAGGATGTCGTTGAAACTGGATTTTACCTTGTTCTCTATCTCCAGCCTCGTCTGCCTTGTCTTGTAATCAACATCAGCCAGTTTTATCTTTGCCTTGCTGTATTCGCCCCTGGCCTCGCGCTGAAACAAGGGTAATCCAAATTGCACACCGTATTTGTAGTTGTTCTCAAACAAAGGCTGGGCAAAGAATTTACTGATGCCATATCCCTTGTTGAGAAAATTATAATTCAAATCAAGTGTTGGCAACAGACCCTGAAACTTTGCTCTCTTCTCCACTTCCAACACTTCCTGCTTGAAGTCCAATGACATCAATTTGGGATGAGATTGCATTGCCTGGCCAATGGCATCAGCCAAAACGGGCAAAGGATACTCCTTGATCAATACAAGGTTCCAGGAAGAATCAGGCACAACATCATCAGACAATTCATAAGGTGCTGCATCATCTTTCCAGAGGAAATTGCTCAACTCAAGACGCTGGCGCTGCAACTCAAGCCAGGACTGTGCCTGCATGGCCTGAAAACCCTGCAACTGTGCCAACGCCTCTGTGGTATCAATGGCGGCCCTGTCTCCTGATGCATAGGCGCGTTTTACAAACTCAAAACGCTTGGCGTTGTTGTTGGTGGTCTCCGTGAGGATGGTGTAGACCTGGTATGATGCCGTCCATTTCCAATAGGCATCGACAGCATCGTAGAGCAGGTCTGCAATCATCTGCAATTGATCCTGTCTGCTCATTTGAACAAGCAGCTTCGATTGCTGTACTGCAGCCCTTCTTTTGTCAAACAACAATCCTTTTAATACAGGAATGGAGATGCCCGCATAGGTGCTCCTTCCGGCTGTAGTAACAGGGTCAAGCCGATCGCCCGTGTTGTTCTCAAAACCTGCTTTGATGTCGATACCAAACCAGGTGGGTATTTTCAATTCCGGATTGGAATAGAAAAAATAGTTTTTCCCGTCGAAACTCTTCCTTTCGCTGCGCGCATAAAAAGATGGATCAAAGACTCCTCTTGAAGCCTGCAGAGAAGCCCGGGCAAGGTCAACTTCAAGTTTTGCTTGTTTGGCAACAGGATGGAATTTTCTGATGATGTCCATTGTATTCTCCAGTGTCAGTACTTTCTGCTGAGAGAATACATGAGCCATCTGCGAAATGGTCAACAGGAATAAAAAAACATATTTCAATCTACAGTGCCTGCTCATTTTTTGTTCTTGGTCTTTTCTTTTCCTGTGGATGGTTGATAAAATTCAGGGGGGAACCCGTTGATCTGCCTCCAGAGTTCATACCAGATGCTGACATCTTTCAGCAAGGCAAAACCTTGCACACCTGCACCAAGTTTTAGTGCCGCAGGCCACTTTTTTTCTTCTTCCACCGGTACAACCAGCATCCTGAATTTACCATTCTCACTCCTGTTTGTCTCAACAGCAATGACTTCTCCTACAAAGGTTCCATAACTGGCTTGTGGCCATCCGGAAAAAACAATAGCAGGAAAACCATCAAATTGCAAGCGTACCTGCTGCCCTTTCTCCACCAACACCAGATCCATTGGTGCAACATATAATTCTACTGCCTGGTCAAATTTATTGGGAACAATCTCAACAATCATCTCTCCCTCCTTCACCATTTCATTGATACCCGATTTTTTTGCTTTGGTGATTTGCCCGCTTTGCGGAGCAATCATCCAGCGCTGGCTACCCCTGATGGCGTAGTTGGCCAACTGGTTCTGGTTCTTTGCCACCTCAACGTCAGTTGAAGCAACCTCACCGCGGGCAGAAGCAATTTCTCCTTTTGCCTTGAAAATCTTGTCTGCCGCATCCTGCCTTACCGTGCTCATTTCAATGCGGCAAATGGTGATGTCTTGTTTTGTATTTTGGAATTTTTGTTGCTTCTCAGTAAGAATGGCCAACGCCTTATTGTATTGGCCAGTCCTGCGCTCCAATTCAGTCAATGCGATAATGCCTTCACTGAACATCTGCTTGGCACGGTTGAATTGCTGAACGGCAATCCCATGGTCAATTTCAGCAGCCACCAATTCAGCGCTGTCACCGATTACTTTTCTCCTGAGCTGTTCCAACTTGTTGTCCAATGAATTCAGCTTCAGGTTTCGGGACATTTCCATTGCTTCTACCTGACTGGCCGTTGCACTGATTTTATCATTGTAAAACCCAATCTTCTCTTGTTTGGCAGTAAGCTGTTCCTGGGTTCTTTGCACCAGCTTTGGATCAAGGTAATCATCCTTTACATCAGCGAGTTGCACAATTGTGTCCCCTTTTTTTACAAAATCACCCTCTTTTACCCACCACTTGATGATGCGGCCAGGAATGATGGTATTCATTTCCTGGGGTCGCTGATCCTGGTAAAGTGTAGTGACAGTACCACTGGTATTGATGTTTTGCGTCCAGGGCAGAAACATCATGATTACCAGAAAAAACAATACCCCCCAAAACCAGTAGCGCACCTTGCTGATTTTGTTGGCACGGTATATTTTTTTAACGGAATGTGGGTGATATCCCGTTTGGTCTATAATTGTATCTGTAACATTTTTCATATCACGGTTGCTTTATCATTCCATTTTCCAAGAACAAAACCTGATCACATTGTTCAGCAAATGCCTTGTTTCCTGTTACCACAATGACGGTTGTTTGTTTGAGGCTGTTGAGATAGGAAGCAATTTTATCGCAGTCCTCACCACCAGCCATTTCAAAAGGTTCGTCCAGTAGCAATAATTTTGGTGAACCGGCAAAAGCCCTGAGCAGGAGTATTTTTTTGGCAACAATGCTGCTCAACCCCTTGCCTGTAGGTTCCAGCATTTCATCAAAACCTTTTGGCATTGAAGAAATGAGTTTTTTCAATCCAACCACATCGGCCAGGTTCATGAGATGGCCTACATCAATGCTTTTGTCTCCCATGGTGATGTTTTCCATTAATGAGCCTTGGAAAATATCCTGCTCGTGATAGAACACGCCAATGTGGTGTCGGAAGGATCCCAAATCATAATTCCCAATGGGCACATCATTGATCAACAAGGAGCCCTCATGTGAATCAACAGATCCTGTAGCAAGCTCCATCAAAACAGACTTGCCAGAACCTGCATTTCCCTGAATGCATACTTTTTGTCCTGCAGGAATATTGAAATCAATATTCTCGATGATATTTTTATCCTTCTTGAATCCAAAGGAAAGATTACTCGCGCGCAGAGAAACTCCATTTCCGTTTTCACTGAAAATGAGTTTGCCATTGGATTCTAACTTTTTGTCCGTAACCTTACTCAGCTTCTCAAGACTGGTCAAAACATCATATACCTTGTCGAGGCTGAGGATGAGTTTTTCTACTGCCGCCAACACTGTAATGATTACAATTTCAGCAGCAATGAACTGACCAAGATTGAGTTGCTGGTCAACCAACAACAAAGCTCCTACAATTAACATTGCAGCAGTGATCAGCAATTTAAAGATGATCAGGCTCCAGTACTGAAGTTTCAACACGTTGAAATGATCAGTTCGTGCCTCCAGGTAACCTTCTAACAGATGGTCTGTTTTCTTCAGGTGAAGATTGTGTTTGCCGGAAACCTTAAAGCTCTTGAATGCCCTTGCCAATTCCTCCAGCCAGGCCACTACACTGTACTTGTAATTGCTTTCGCGTAGAGAAGCTTCCAACCCACGTTTTGCGGTCAGGAAAAGGCTTATGTAGAGCATCAGCAAGAGCATCAATCCAAGTATAATAAAAAGGGGATTGTAGAAGGACAACAAAATGATACCAAACAAAACCTGGATGACAGCAAGGGGGATTTCAAGCAATATTTTGGAAAGGCTTTTTTGCAATGATACAACATCAAAAAATCGGTTCACCAGCTCAGGCATATGGTATCCCTCTGTTTCCGACAATTTCAGCCTGGGAATCTTAAAGCTGAATTCAAATGCATAGCGAGAGAAAATCCTTTGCTGGATTTTTTCAACCACCTTCATCTGGTTCACCTGAACAATTCCTGAAATCAAAACACCGACAACTACCAAAATGATGAGAATCCACATGGAAGAAGGCAACTTACCCCTTCCTGCAGCAACCTGGGCAAAATTGATGATGGCCTGGATGCCAAGAGGAAGAGAAAGCTGGATAAGGCCACTCAGAACTGCGTAGAAATAAATGGCCGATACTTCTTTTTTCTCTATTCTGATTACTTCAAAAAATCGCCTCAGGGATCGGGCGAGTGAAACATCTGTATCAAAACCAGCCATAATATTTATTTAGAACTACAACAGTTTGAAAATGAACCTGATAGAGCCAATGCTTAAAGAGCAACCGGCAAGAGAAAGTTCAATTTCGTGGCAAAACTATGCCCTGTAGCGCTATGAAGCAAAAAAGGATTGTTAAAATGAGGCAGGATTTCGGAAATCGTAAGTCAATAAAGCCATCCGTTTAGCCCTTTTGAGCAGTTTTGTAAAAAAAATGCTGTCAGATGCAATGATTAATGCAACTGACAGCACATAAAAAGAATTGTATCCATCTACCCCAACAAAATTAGGGGATGATTATTTTTTCCTCAATCGATCAATTGGCCTTGCGCAGGACAATCTTTGGGGAACCCGTTCTTTGAGGGACCCTCTCATTGCTGAAGCTTCTTTGACCTGACCTCTCTGAAAAACCGGTGCGCTGGGGAGCCCTTTCGGATGAGCCATACGACCTTCTGCTCTGCTGACCCTGAGGCCTTTGGGGCAGCGTTCTGCGAATGTCCATCGAGGAGATTTCCATGACATGTGGGTGGTTGTCTACCACTGGTATCGCATTGCCAATCAGTTTCTGAATATCGCGGAGGAATTCCCTTTCTTCATGATCGCAGAATGAAAAGGCAATGCCACTTGCGCCTGCCCTGCCGGTGCGGCCAATCCTGTGCACATAGGTTTCAGGAACATTGGGCAACTCATAATTGATTACATGGGTAAGGTTGTCTACATCAATTCCCCTTGCGGCAATGTCTGTTGCCACAAGCACGCGCGTGGTACCGGATTTGAAATTAGACAAGGCCCTTTGCCTTGCATTTTGTGATTTGTTGCCATGGATGGCTTCTGCACCAATACCATATTTATGAAGGTCTTTGACGATTTTATCTGATCCGTGCTTGGTTCTGGCAAATACCAATACCCGCTCAATCGACTTGTCTTCCAGCAGGTGAACTAGCAGTTTTTTCTTGTCGTCCTTGTCCACATAATACATGGACTGCTGGATGGTTTGTGCTGTTGAAGAGACGGGTGTCACCTCAACCCTGACAGGGCTGTCAAGGATGCTATCGGCCAATGAAGCAATTTCTTTCGGCATGGTGGCTGAGAAGAAAAAAGTCTGTCTTTTGGATGGAAGTTTGGCAATGACCTTTTTCACATCATGAATAAATCCCATGTCCAGCATCCTGTCTGCCTCATCCAGTACAAAAATCTGGATGAAGGCCAGGTTGATGAAACCTTGTTGCATCAGGTCCAACAACCTGCCGGGCGTAGCCACAAGGATGTCAGTGCCTTGGCGAAGGGCCGTGGTCTGGGGATGTTGTGAAACACCGCCAAAAATAACAAGGTGCTTAAGGTCGAGGTGGCGGCCATAAGCAGCAATGCTTTCGTCGATCTGGATGGCCAGTTCGCGGGTTGGCGTGAGAATCAGGGCCTTAATGCTGTTGTATTGCTTGCCGCCAGCTTGTTTGGCCAGGTGCAGGTGCTGCAAAATGGGAATGGAAAACGCAGCGGTTTTACCGGTTCCTGTTTGGGCGCATCCCAAAAGATCGCGGCCAGACAAGGCAACGGGGATGGATTTTTCTTGAATGGGTGTGGGTGTTGTGTACCCTTCTGTGTTGAGCGATCTCAAGATCGGCTCAATGAGGTTTAAGTCCTTGAATAACAAAATGTAAGATTTAAAAGTGGACACCTGATCCTGTCAGATGCTATATAACCTGCCCTAAAATGACCTGATGAACTTTGACACGTAAGAATAACAGGGCTGTCGAGAGACTATATGAATACTACAAAGTTACATCAAAAGGGCATCCCAACCAAAACAGGCTAAGGCATCAACCAGGTGGCAGTAGACAGGTTACCATTGTTGTAGGTAAACCCAGCCCTTCGGTTGCCTTTGCTGTGGGTATAATACCACTCCATCCAATCGATGCAAGTTTCTACAACAACGAAGTGTTGAAATCCTGACTCGCTTTCTTCCAACGAATAATCAAAAGCAGTCAATGCCGCATTGAGGCCGGTTGACGGCTGTTCAAGTTCAGTTGATGGCGGCTGGTCGGTCATGTAATACCTGCGGCTGTGGTGGCCGGTCTTTGCCCACTGCTCCTTACAAAGATCATCCAAATGATGAACAGTGGCTGGGCCACTGATGCGGATCTGGGTGCGAAGGATCTGGTCGTATACCAGCCAGCTGAGGTGTTCATTTCTGTTGATGTCCTCCATTTTCCTGCTCCGGCTATCTGTATGCAGATAAATTTTTTTAGCCCCCGCGTCCACCCTCCTGAGCACCACAGTCCTCATGTACGCATGATTGTCTTTTGCTGTGGAAATGACAGCCTGGTGCATGGCACTCTTTCGGTTGGTGGCGCCTTCTAGCAGCATCTCCCAGCAAAGGCTTTCTACGAAAGGCAGGTCAATGATTTCTTCTGGCTCAATGGGTAACAACAAATTGGCTGATTTAGGTTATTGCTTACTGGTTTCTGGCATCTGGACAGCGATCATTTTTCCAGAAGACTTCATCACAATACCTGCCGCCTCTTTGATGTCTGCAGTAGACAATGCGTTGAAATACTTTTCGGCATTCAGGATGCGATCAGCAGTGGTTTCGCCCCGGTTGATGGATTGCAATACAGAGAGCCAGTATTCATTTGTCTTTGCATCTACCTTGTATTTTTCCAGCCAGGCTTTTTTCACCTTGTCAACATAGGGTTGGGCAACACCTGCCTCTGCCATCTGCTTCAACTCATGGTTAAAGGCAGCAATGAGTGTATCCACTTTTGCAGGGCCACAGGGCAATTGAAGCACCAGCTGGAACCTGCCTGTTGGAATTTTACTGTACTCAACACTGGCACTGCCGCCATAAATTCCCTGGATCTTCTCGCGCATCTCTTCTGTGATGATGATGTTCATGGCATCTGACATTCCGTTGAATTTCAATGCAGTTGATTCGGAGTAGGGAATCTCACCATGCATGATGCCAATGATCAGGCTCTTGTCTTCCTTCCCTTTTTTGAACCTGAAATCATTTGTTCCTGTGAACAGTTTCACCTTGTTGTCAGTATAGGTAGATTTCCCTGTAGCAGGCAATCCTGCCACGTATTTTTCCAGTAGCGCAATCATTTCTTTTTCATCAAAACTGCCCACAATGGCAATGTTCATTCCACCGACATCGCCCAAACGTTCTTTGTAAATGGCCATTGCACGATCAAGATCAATCTTGTCAAAATTGTCAATTTTTGGCACAGCCGTTGGTGCCAGGGGATTGTTGTTGTACAAAACCTTGGTCAAGGTGTCGATGAAGGCTACCTGTGGATTTGCCCCCAGCATGGCCACCTGGGCTTTACCTCTCTGGATGACTGATTTATAAAGGGCACTGTCTTTTCGGGGCTCCTTCACATAAAGGTTGAGCAACTGGAAAAGGGTTTCAATGTCTTTTTTGCTGCTGCTGCCTGAAAATCCTGCGGTATAATTGGAGATGGATGGCCTGAGCATGGCTGACTTGCCTGCCATTGCTTTGCCAAGGTCTGTTGGACTGAAAGCGCCTACACCCATGCTGGCAACCATGGAAACAGCATTTTCAGCACTGTATTTGTCTTTAAGGGGATAATTCGAGAGTCCACCATACCTGGTGGCAGAGAACAAGATCTGATCATTTTTAAAATCAGTAACCTTGAGTGATACCTTTACCCCGTTGGAAAGCAACAATTCTGTTGTGCCAAGCAAGGCATTTTTCTTGCTGCTTACCAGCTTTCCTGCCTTGGGCATATTGGTAAGCAGGTTGGTGGCAATCAATTTTTCTTCGTAAGGCTTGATGGAAGGGTCACTGGCCTTTGCATCAAGCATGGCCACGATGTTGTCTGTGGAAGGTAGTTTTGCCCCTGCTTCAGGGCCCATTACATAGGTAAACCTGTTCTTCTCATTTTTAAAGCGATCAGTTATGCCATTTACTTCAGCAAGTTTGACGGTAGGCAACAATTGCTTGATCATCTCAAATTCAGCATCTATTCCTGGAACAGCCTCATTGTCTGTAAAATTCCTGATGTATTCGTCTGCAAACTGGCTTGACTCGGTTTTATCACGGTTGTTCCAACTCCTCTCATACGCATTCATGATGTTTTTTCTGGCCCTTTCGAGTTCTGCCTCAGTAAAGCCAAATCGCTTTACCCGCTCCAGTTCAGTGAGGGTAGCATCAATGCCCTTCTGCACATCGTTGGTTCCGGTGCTTCCCTGGATGCTGAAAGATTGATAATTTTTGGCATAGCCACCAAAATTGGCGCCTGCAAATACAAAAGGAGGATTTTCTTTTTGTGTCAACTCGCGCAAGCGGTTGCCCAAAAGCGAGGTATACAAATTGTTCAACAACTCTTTCCTGTACTCACCAATCGTCTGAGGATTTTGAGAAGGCATTGCCGGATAGTTGATGGCAAACGAATAGCCAGTGGCTTCTTTGTCGGTAACAACCATGGCCTTGTTTTCTGCGTATGCAGGAACGGTGGCAAAATCACGTTTTCTGTTTGAAGCAGACCGAATGGATGAGAAGTGTTTGGTGATGTATTTCATGGCATCGGCTTTTGAAATATCACCAACCACAACAACCGCCATCAAATCAGGCCTGTACCACTCTTGGTAAAAACGCCTGATGGCATTGGGATTAAATGTTTTGATGATGCTGTCTACCCCAATAGGAAGGCGCTGTGCATATTTTGAACCCTTGAAAAGTTCAGGATAGATTTTCTTGAACATCCGCTCTTCCCCACTTTTGCCCATGCGGCTCTCTTCAAGGATAATGGCCCGCTCGCTGTTGATGTCTTCATCGAGGTATGTCACCTGATGTGCCCAATCCTCCAGGATCTGAAAACCTTTTTCAAGATTAGAAGGCTGGTCTGTTGGAATGGGCAGAATATACACGGTTTCATCAAAGCTGGTATAGGCGTTCAGGTCGTTACCAAATTCCACCCCAATGCTTTGCAGGTAGGAGACGATATCATTTTTTTTGAAATTTTTTGTACCATTGAAAGCCATGTGCTCCGCCATGTGCGCCAAACCCTGTTGATCATCATCCTCCATGATCGAACCAACCTTGATGACAAGGCGCAATTCCACTTTTTTCTCTGGTTTTTTATTTTCCCTGATATAATAAGTAAGGCCGTTTTCTAGTTTGCCAGTGATCACTTTAGCATCAAAAGGAAGTTTTGATGAAGGATCAACCTGGGCAAAAATTGAAAAGGAAAGAAAAAAAGCAATGAAAAGGCTGATCGAAGTAGAATACTTTCTCATGGAGTAAATTTGATACTGCAAATATAGGGATCAAAATCAGCATGTTATCAATCATCACTGACTTGCTCTACCGGCCCGAGTTCATACCCGAGAAAGTTAAGTACCTGATTGACTTTGTCCATCCTCAGCGTCTTTTTGCCCTGCTCCAATTCCCTGATAAAGCGGAGCCCAACGTGAACCCGCATCGCCAATTCAGTTTGAGAAAGCTTGAGTTTTTTCCGTTTTTCCTTTACAAATTTACTCGTGTTCATGGTATACCTTTTCGGGTACGATTTTTACTTTCTTGTTGTTTTATACCCCGTCAGGTATAAATATTTTTCAGGTTTTGAGGCACTATATTGAAGACAAATTAAATTATGTGCGTGGCCCATTATTTTAGCATTTACCACATAACATTTTCGTGTAATGTCACGTTACCTTCACGTGTTCATTGATGTATAAAGATCATGGGCAAAAACAACATTCATCATTTTTTAAAATTTCATTTTTCACGAAGACAGAATTAAATGATTATTTAGCCGTCAGTTTTATTTCCAATCCCTCCTAAAAACAGAAACATGAAAACAATTTCAAGATTTGTGCTGATGATCATGGCCCTTACCGGCCTTTCAAACACCACTTCATTTGCTACCAATTATTACGTAGACCCTTCATCCCCTTCCACGACAACGAATGGAACATTGGCCAATCCCTGGAAAACCATTGCCCATGTAAACAGTGGTACAACCCTGTTGAATCCGGGCGACAGTGTTTTCTTCAAAAGAGGTCAGTCCTATTCCGGACGGCTCAACATTGCAAGATCAGGCTCTGCTACTGCCCCAATTGTATACACCAACTATGGAACAGGAAACCTTCCGGAATTCAACAATTCCATTACAGACATCATCTACATCTACAACAAGCAGTACATTGTGATCAATGGAATCAAAATCATAGACAATTCCATCAGCCCTACAGACCATACGGTACAGGCAAAAATCAGTTACGCCATCATCATCGAAAACTCACCCAACTGCACGGTCAGCAACTGTGACATTTCATTGGTGGGCGTTGGCATTGCGGTACTGGCTGGTTCAGACAATACCACCATCACCGGTAACTACATGCACAACATGCGGATGGTGAGAAATACACCAACATCAATAAACCCTGATGATGACTATGGCGCAAACCCTATGGTAATCGGCAGCTCTAACAATAATATATCTAACAACAGGTTTGAGGAATGCTGGGCATTGAGTTATGATTACGGATACGATGGGGGTGCTGTTGAATTGTTTGGTGGGACCATGAACAACAACAAAATCATGAACAATACTGCCATCAATTGCAATGGCTTCATGGAAATAGGAAGCAGTTCAAATGGTACAGCACAAAATAATATTGTAGCCTACAACAAGATCATCAACTGCGGAATCATTGGCGTATACCAGAATGGAGCTACTTTTTCCGTGACAGTCAACAACCTGCAGTATTATAACAACACGGTTGTAGAAACAGTCAAGCAATATTCCCAACCTGGCGTGATGTTTTGGATGGCCGGAACAGGATCTGCCGGAATGGTGGTGGTAAAGAACAATATTTTTTGGTTGTCATCGGGGAATAATTTTGCCAGCAGCAAGTTCAACAGTGGACAAATGGTGCATTCAAACAACATATTCCGCATGGCATCCGGCTCATTGGGCATTACATTGAACAGCAGCGAATTGTTGAGCACCAATGCAAGCCTGTTTACAAGTGTTGCAGGAGCCCCGGCTGACTGGAACTATTCCCTGAACAGCAGTTCAGCAGCAATTAACTTTGGAACAAACGTGGGATTGAGCAAAGATTTTGCCGGAAATGCAATCAATGGAAATCCTGACGCAGGAATGTTGGAGTATACAAGCGTTGCAGTTGCAACAGCACCGGTTGTTCCATTGGACGCATTGGCATCAGCTGGATCAATCAATTGTAAGGGAGGAACTACAACTGTTCTGGTTTCTGCCACTGGTGGAACTTCACCCTACACAGGAACAGGAAACTTTACTGTTGCTGCAGGCAATTACAAATATTTTGTGACAGATGCCAAAGGTTTGAAAGATTCCGTAGTAATTGCTGTAGTGGAGCCAACAGCTATCGCAGCCTCACTCACATCAGGCACAATCACTACTTCAGGTGGTAGTACCAGCATCACTGTCAATGCATCTGGTGGCACATCACCCTACAGTTTCAATATCAATAACGGAGCATATCAAACTTCAAGCATTTTTTCAAACGTAGTAGCAGGAACCTACACTGTTAATACAAAAGATAGCAAGGGGTGTATTGTCGGTAAGTCAATAAGCATTGCAGCATACCAAGAGCCTGTGGTAACTACCAGTGTAAGATTCACCGCGAGTGTATACCCCAATCCAACAACCAATTTTTTTAAAGTCAGTATTTTTCGATACAAAAGCAACTACCCCGTACACATCAGTGTTTTCAATACAAGCGGCAACCTCATGTACAGCGTGAAAGGAGATGCTTACACCACGTATTCCTTTGGCAACAACTTCATCTCAGGGACTTATTATGTAAAAGTTACCATTGGTGGTACCACAAAAAGCTATACTGTTGTGAAGCTCTGATCCTACCCTAAAGTAGCACTTCCATGTAGAGGCCGGTTTTCTAACCGGCCTTATTTTTTACTAATAAGCCTGCTTGTCTCCAGCAAAAACCTTGTAAACGGTCAGCAACATAATTTTAATGTCCAGCCAAATGTTCCAATGCTCGAGGTACCACAAATCACTGGCCACCCGTTGCTGAATTTGGAGCGGATTTGAAATTTCACCCCTCAGCCCATTTACCTGTGCCCATCCAGTGATGCCAGGTTTCAACATTTGTCTGATCATATAATGATCAACAATTTTAGCATACTCAGAAGTATGCTTGAGCATGTGTGGTCTTGGACCGACTAAACTCATTTCCCCACGGAAAACATTGAAGAACTGCGGAAATTCATCAATACTTGTTTTGCGCAAAAAAGCCCCTAACCTGGTAACCCTGCTATCGTGCCTGGTTGCTTGTTTTGAGTCTGACTCATTGTTAATCCGCATGGTCCTGAATTTATAACAATAGAAGGGGTTATCGGTGAGCCCTGTTCTCAACTGGGTAAAAAAGACAGGACCGCGTGAATCCAAAAGAATCAGTATGGCAACAAGCGGAATCAACCAGGATAAAATGAACAGGATAACCAGTCCACTGATCAATACATCAAAAATTCTTTTTTTCATTCTGTTGCCCACGTCTTCAAGGGGATCAGCCCTCATGGATAATACTGGCAGATCCTTGATAAAGTCAATCACGACATCCCTGTTTACATGATTAGAAAGATTTGGCACAACTTTAAATCGCAGGCATTGTTCTTCCGCATCCTTGATTAACCGATAAATCACACTGTTTTCTTCAGGCGTGATGGTTGAAAAGATTTCATGCACGTTCAATTGTTTTGCTACTTGCACAGCATTCTCAATATTGGCATATACAGGATAGGTTGTCAGCTCTGTCATGTTTTCTTCGTTTTCTACAAACCCCATCAACTGTGTGTTTAGCCCATCTTCTTCCAGGTATTTTGCTAATTTTTTGGCAGTATCATTGAAACCAAGGATAATCACCCTGTTTACCATATCATGTTGGAGGGAAAGGTATTTTTTGATACCCAAATAAAAAAATCGATTGGCGGAAATTCCCATCAAGGAAAAAAATGAAAAATAGATCAACCGCTCCATCATGACATTAAGTTCGGCGACATACAAGAACACAGCAACAATGAGTGCAATCCACAAAAA
>JBIJAE010000192.1:0-3835 GCA_044345895.1 Chitinophagaceae bacterium | reverse complement strand
GTAGAGCTCCGTACTGGATGCGCTATCGCCCTCCACCTCCGCATAACTCTGCTCAAACACCAGCCTTGCAGAAAGGCTGACGGGCTTGTCCTGAAAGAATTTTTCCGCCAGGTAACCAGTCAAAATCAATACCCCTTTGGTATGAATGGGGCCACTCATTTCGGCCTCCCGTTCAATGGCAACAATACCGGCCTTTCCAAGATTGATGCTGCAGGTAATCTTGTTGGGCTTCCCAAACATCAGGTCTCCCATGTCAATCACCGAAAGGGCATTGACCTGTCCGGTTTTGGTTCCGGTGATGTCAATCAGGATTTGTTTTTCCTGGATCATTTCATTGATTTTTTCCTGGATCAGGTTGCTGCGGTAGGCTTTTTTCTCTACTGCCATTTGGATATGATGACCACTGATCACCGCAGACTGCTCTTCCACTGCATAATGATTGGCCTCGCGCAACAGATCAGCAATGCGGCCGAACCTTGTGCTCAGTTTTTGCTGGTCTTCCGCCAGCCTTGAGCCATACTCAATTATTTTTTTCAAGGCCTCCGTATCGGGTTTGCCAATGGGCTCCTTGATGCCAAGCGTTTTTAAAAATCGCATGTAGCTGGCTGTATTATCAGGATTGCGTTCCATTTCTGCATTGAAATCAACCTTTATCTTGAAGAGGTTTTTAAATTCATTGTCCACCGCGTAAAGCACATGGTAATAATAGGGGCTTCCCACCAGAATCACTTTTACCTGCAACGGAATGGGCTGTGGCTTGAGCGATTTTGTGGTGAGGTATCCCAGCTGGTCCATCGCCTCTTCAATCAGGATTTCCTTGTTGCGGATGGCCCGCTTCAAGGCTTCCCAGGAAAAATAATTTTTGAATAATTCCGCTGCACGGATGATCAGATAACCGCCATTGGCCTGGTGCAGTGACCCCTTCCTGATCATCGTAAAATCCGTGACCAGGGAACCCATGACAGATTCTTTTTCAACCCTTCCGATGAGGTTGTTGTAGGTGGGATTGGTTTCAATGATGATGGGAGCGCCTGTTTGCCCAGTGTTGTCGACGAGGGCATTGACCTCATAACGGTTCAGGTAATTGTTGGCCTTGTTGTTGCCTCCGGCAAAACTTTCTTTGTGGGAGATCAGGAATGCCCCCAGATTGCTGAGGATATCATCCCTGACGGATTGAAGGTAGGCAATCACTTCAGGGAATGTTGCGTACCGGGTTTTGATGTCGTCAATCAGCGTATTGATGGCATAACTGGCCACCTCAGTTTCGAGTTTTTCAAATGCTGCCATTGCCTCTTTTTCCAGCTTGCGTTGCTCCTTCAACATGTTGGCAACTTCATTGGCAAAGCCCGTCTGTATGTCAGCAATTTTTTTCTTTTCTGCCTCTGGCAAGGCCTCAAAAGCCTCGTCAGAAATGGGTTCTCCGTTCTGGACAGCAACTGTATAAATCTCCCAGGGGGTTTGCTTGATGATCAGAGACTCTTTGGCCGCTTTCTGGTCTACAATGGCTGAGAGCGCAATCTGTTGCTGTTGGTGCTTGTCAGAGATTTCCTGCCGCCGCTTGGCATATTCCTCGCTCTCAAATACCTTCATCAGGGATTGAACCGTTTCATGGATCAGGGCCTTCATGTTTTTCTTCAACTCACTGGCATGTCCGGCAGGCAACAACAAACGTTTCGGTTGATAGGCATCCTGAAAATCGTTTACATAGCACCAGTCTCCAGGCACCGGTTCCGTTTTTACTTTTTCCTCCAGAAACAACTTGACAGCCGTCAGCTTTCCTGTTCCATCATCACCTGATACAAAAACATTGAAACCATCCGCTTTGATGCCCAAGCCAAGTTTCAGCGCTTCTTCTGCCCTTTTCTGCCCAAACAACGCTTGCTCATTGCTGGCCTCCGCTGTCTTTTGCAAGGCCAGCAAATCATCATTGCACGCATTGCGCAATGCTTCAGCACCCAGGATCTTTATCATGTATTTTATTTTGGGAAAAATATCCCAAATGCCGCCGGCGGGGAATGATGAGTGTCATGAGATCAAATGAAGATCATGCGATGAAATGGTCAGCATGCCCGAGAGATATTTCCATATCAGCAAGGCACCCAAAAAAATAATGCCAGATAAAAAAGAGAAACTAATCCTCTGTAGGCCTCACGAATGCAGCCCTTACAGGAGAAGGGGCAGGCTTGCCTTTCAATCCCTGCCAGAGAATTTCATTCAGGATCAGATCAGGCACCCGGTCTTCCCTGCTCCAATCAAATTTTGCTGAAAGCCTGGCTGCAATTGTTTTTCCTGGGTTTGTTTCACCAAGGTCAACGTTTGATTTGAGGTGATTGAACGGAGTGTAATCTGGTTTGTTGGTAAAACACCTCCACATCGGTGTAGCCGCTGCATCAAACTGTGTCATCGGAGGCAATCCTAAAATCAATTCCATGGTGCGCAACATGCCAGAGGTGGTGTACATGGTATGGTCAACAAATTTTCTCTTTACATAAGGCCCCACAACATAAGCAGTGCTCCTGTGCGCATCCACATGATCCGGACCATTCTGCGCATCATCTTCTAAAATAAACACCACTGATTCTTTCCAAACCGGGCTCTTGCTCAAATGGTCAATCAGCATGCCAACCGCAAGGTCATTGTCGGCCACATGTGCATAGGGAGAGGGTCTGTCTGCACGCATGCCTTCCGTATGGTCATTCCCCAGGCGGATGGTGGAAAAACGGGGAACATTGTTGAGGGCAACCAAAGAATCAAAATCAGTTTTCCATTGGTGAAAACGGACGGTGTCCATGGTTTTGAGTCCATAGGGCGCAAAGACCGCCGCATGACCTTTCAATGACTCCAACCTTGGCTTTGTTCCAAAATCGTCTCCCACGAACTCGCCATAAGAGCGGTAGCTGACATTGTTTCTGGCACAGAGGTCCCAGATGAAACCATCCTTGTTGTTGCCGATTTTCAATGTTCCTGATGTGCCATGGGTGCCCCCTTTGCCACCATAAGAAGCAGGCCAATTCTTTTCAACATAATCATTTGCGTATGCGCCCATGCTCCAATTGTGCCCATCAGCACTCACTTCTGCATCAACATAAAAATTATCCAGCAGCACATAGTCTTTTACAATCTTGTGCTGATTCGGTGTTACATGTTCACCAAACAGCACCAAACTGGTATCGCCATTGCCTCCTTTCACATCACCCAACACCTGATCATAGGTCCTGTTTTCCTTGATGATATAAAACACATGCTTGATGGGTGATGCAGCGCCAACTTTCATGGGAATGGGATTGCCCAGCTGGCCCTCAGCGTTTAATTCTTTGGTCTTTGTATAGGGCACATTCAGGTATACGGCTTTGGTAAATATGGCCAGCTGCTCTTCTGAAGGTTTTTTGATAATGCTGAGTGTTCCTTTGAACAACGAACCGATGTACTCTACTGATGCCGGCTTTGTACTGTCACCCAGGTGGCTCAAAACAACCTGTTTTTTGTTCACCGGATTCGGCCCATTAGGGTTGGCAAATGAACTTAGGCCCTTGCCATTGGTAACATAAATATTGCCTCCAACCACTTTGATGTTGGTGGGATACCAGCCTACCGGAATAAATCCTTCTGACTTGCTCTTGGACCTTTCAGCAACATCAAAAACAGCCAGGCAATTGTTGTCTGCATTGGCAACATACAGCGTCTTCTCGTCTTCACTCAAGGCAATGCCGTTGCTGGTTGACCCGCTGGGAGATTCCGGATACAAGGATGCTACAAGGGTTTCAACAACTTTTCTTGTTTTCGTATCGATAACAGAGATGGAATTGTCTTGTGAATTGGCCACATAGAGCAGTCC
>JBIJAE010000191.1:0-3838 GCA_044345895.1 Chitinophagaceae bacterium | reverse complement strand
ACACCATGCAAACCACCTGAAACCTTGTAGGTGTTCTTATCAAATTTACCACCTGCGTGTAACACGGTCATGACCACTTCAAGGGCACTGCGTTGCTCCTTGTGGTGCATTCCTGTTGGGATACCCCTTCCATTGTCTTCTACAGAAATGGAGTTGTCTTCATGAATATTTACAATGATGTTGTCGCAATGGCCTGCGAGGGCCTCATCAATCGAGTTGTCTACTACCTCATAAACAAGGTGGTGAAGACCTTTCACCCCAATATCACCAATATACATGGCTGGTCTTTTCCTGACCGCCTCCAAGCCTTCCAGCACCTGAATGCTGTCTGCACCATAACTGTTGTTGGGTTGTTCTAAATTTTCATCAATTTCCATGCTCATAATTAACTTCTACCTCTGGTTTTGTATTTTGATTCCCCGGTCTACAAATCTACTGAAATTCAGGGGGCCTACCTCATTTTTAGCCGTAAAACAGCCTTTCTTTTTTAAGATGATTTCCACATATTCCTTACCGTTTTTTGACAAAGCACTGGCCTTGAGCTCAGTCAGAAGGCGTATCTTTGCCTATTCATGCCAGATAACCTTACCATACCGCTCAGGATGATGTCAGAATGGAACCATTTTGAAGGACTTCCGGTCTTGTTTTCAAGTGAAAAGAAGATTCCGGGTTCCTGGCAGTATGCCCTCAGGCGGCATCCCCTGGCCAGTTCTCTCGGGGTGGATGACCATGGAACCCTGGTATACCATTACGACGAATTGGTGGAGAACCGCTACCTCGAGCTGCGGTTCTGCGTAAATGGGCAGACCTTTTGCAAGGAACCCAACACCAGTTGTGAGGATTGCAAGCTGAATCGCAATGCCCAGTGTGTGGAACAGACCGGTACAATGGACCTGCTTCAGTTCAGGTTTGAACCACTTCACCTCAGCAACCTCATCAAATCAGAAGGAACCAATCCTGAAGCCGACGCCATCCTTAATTTTCGCTTCAACCATACTTTCAGCAAGCCAATTTTGATATCTGGAAGGATCAGGCATACCCTTTCTTCCATCCTCAACCACCGCTATGCCGATGCCGTTGAAAATATTTTTATCAATGCCCAAACGCAAATCCTCTTGCTTTATACGCTGGAGTCGATGAGTACGATCAGGGAAGATGAGGTTCCTGCCTGTAAATTTCTCGCCCATCAGGACGAGAGGGAGAAGATCATCAAGGCAAGGGAAATCTTGCTTGCGCACATCTGCGATCCCATCACCATCAGGGAACTGAGCAGAAAAGCGGCCATCAATGAATGCTACCTCAAAAAAGGATTCAAGGTAATGTTTGGCGCCACCATTTTTGATTTTTACCAGGACCAGCGGATGGAACATGCCAGGTACCTGCTCTATGAAAAAGGCTTTACCGTTTCCGAAGTATCGGCCCAATTGGGTTATTCCTCCATTTCACATTTTTCTACCGCCTTCAAAAAACATACCGGACTCAAGCCTTGTGAAATGTTGAACAAAACAACCTATTCCAAGCGATAGTTTTTGTTTAGGATTCAGCCTAAAATCCATCAGTTCGTTCAATCCTCGTCATTGAATTGTCATAATTCATTGAAGGTTACTCATCTGACAATCTCATGATAAATCTTGGCGCCAAGTGAGCCAGTTTTGCATCCGATTACAACGCATGAGGATTTTTTTTCAAATATTGTTTTTGTTGACAACCACAGTGGCCTTTGCGCAGCGCAGCAAAGATTCCTTGCTCGCCAACCTGGAAGAAGTGGTGGTAACGGCCACAAGGACACCAAGGTCTATGGGAAATGTTGCCATACCTGTGTCAGTGATTTCCGCCAAAACCCTTTATCAAAACGGTTCCCTTCGCTTGAATGATATCCTTGCTGAACAAACCGGAATCATGGTGGTCGATAATTTTGGCAAAGGGGTACAGGTGCAGGGCCTTTCATCAGAGTACACACTCATCCTCATCGATGGAGAACCCTTGATAGGCAGAACAGCTGGTGTACTTGACCTTTCAAAAATTACCGTCAGGAATATCAGGAAAATTGAAATTGTCAAGGGTCCATCGTCAAGCCTATACGGTTCAGAAGCCATGGGTGGGGTGATCAACATCATCACTGATCGTTCCGGTCAAAACAAGACGGATCTTGGATTGCGCTACGGAAGGTTCAATACGGTAGACGGAAACCTCAATTTTTCAAGAAGGATCAACAAAACAGATATTGCTGCCTCGTTCAATTACAACCAATCCAAGGGGTACAGCCTCAAACCCAATGCTGTCCAAAAAACAGTTGAACCCTTCAGGCGGTCAACGCAAAACCTGAGCATACACCAGCAACTGGGTAAACAATGGAAAACCGGCGCATCCTTCAGGGCCAATTCAAGCCATATCGACAACACCATCTTTGTACAGAACCTTGGCACCACCATTGCTTCAAAGGGTTTTGAGAAGAATGAAGAATATAATTTTACCCCATACCTTCAGTTCAACAAGGAACAGAAAATAAAATCAATCCTGCGCGGGTACCTCACCGGGTTCAATGCTGTACAGCAGCTGGATGTGAAAAATGCAAACGGGGGCTATGATGACAGGTTCAGGCAAATGTTTGCCAGGGTTGAAAACCAGACAGACTGGCAAATCAATGATAATGCCGCATTCACTGCTGGCGCAGGTATTGTGCGTGAAACAGTCCGTTCAAACCGCTACGACACTGCTTCAACATTGAGGACCAATACCATCGCCTATTTTTTTGCACAACACGAGCAAAAAATTTCTTCCAAACTCACCTGGATTGGAGGCCTGAGGTTTGATGCCAACCAGGCCTATGCCTCCGTATGGAGCCCTAAAATTGCGCTCCAGTACAAGCCTTCAGATAAGGTGAAACTGAATGTTTCTTACGGACGCGGTTTCAAGGCACCTGATTTCAGGCAGTTGTACCTCAATTTCACCAATGTTGCCGCTGGTGCATATTCTGTCTTTGGGTCTGAAGTGGCTGTCAGCGAATTAAACAGGCTTTCTACAGCACAATTGTTGGACCAGACCACTGCACTCGCCGGGAGTTTATCCGCACTGAAGCCGGAGGTTTCAGGTGGACTGAATGCAGGCATTGTTTACAACTTAGACGCAACGGCACAGTTCACCGCCAATATCTTCAGGAATGACCTGAAAAACATGATCGTTACCGATATCATTGCTTTCAAGAAAAACGGAGGTCAGATTTTCAGTTATTTCAACCTCAAGCGTGCACTCACCCAGGGTGTTGAATTGGGTGCACAGAAAAAAATTGGGCAATGGATCCTACTCAATGCAGGCTATCAATTCCTGTATGCTGCTGATAAGGAAGTGCTGGAATCCATCAAAAAAGGAGAGGTCTTTCAACGATCGCTGACCAGCGGGCAAGCTTATCGGATGAGCCTTTCAGACTATGGCGGATTGCCCAATAGGTCCAGGCATACGGCAAACCTCAAGTTCAATGCAGAAAATGCCAAGGGATATTTTTCTACCATAAGAATCATTTACAGGAGCAGGTGGGGTACTTCCGACCTGGATGGTAATGGGCTGATCAACCGTGCTGATGAATATGCAAAAGGACATGTGCAGGTCAATACAAGCATCGGGCTTCCATTGAATGCGCACTGGAAATTTATGGCTGGCGTAGACAACCTGTTCAATTACAAAGACATTCAGTTTCTTCCGGGTAATCCAGGAAGGACGGCATATCTAGACATTCAATTCATTTTTTAATTTCCAATAAACAAGAAACAATGAGAAGTTCAAGGATCATCGGAAGTGCAATGTTAGCGTTAGTTGTTTTTCAGGCTTGTGAAAAGAATGA
>JBIJAE010000190.1:0-3850 GCA_044345895.1 Chitinophagaceae bacterium | reverse complement strand
AAAGCCATACAGTCGGTATCCCTGTCTGTCATACCCTGCGAACACACGGGCTATCCGGTTTTCTGCAAGGGTATTTTTATAGCCCAGGTTCAGGGATGAATGGGCATATTTCTGGTCTTCCAGTTTTCCTTTTGAAGAAATATGGTCGAGGTTGGCGGTAAATTGCTCCCCTGCCTTGCGACTGGTAAAGCCAAGGGATGCAAAGGGTGTGGAGAGGTTTCCAAATCCCAATTTTGCGTAAACATCTTCTTTGTCCTGCTGTTTTTCGTTGGTATGAAAAGATAGCGGCTTGATCACAAAAGAACTCATGGGCGTGGTGAACTGTATCGGTAGTGTTGGGTATATCAACCGATAGGCTGTTGTGTCTTTCGGCGGGGCGTCGGCCTGAAATTCCAACTTGCCAGTTTTAACAATACTGGGCTTGAAGCTGGACGTAATACTGATTTCTTCTTTTTTGCCACGCTTGTCTTGTGCAAAAACATTTTCACCGCTAACAATGAGCAAAAAGCAGAGAACAGGCACAAAAACCTGAAACAAATTATTTGATCTCATATTATTTTTTTAGACCTGTTTTTTCTGCGAGTTCAACGGCCTTTAATTTCTCTGTAGCCTCCAGTTTCAGTTCGGCAATGGAACAGTTTTCAACTACACTTTTCAGTGTGGCCTTGGCATTGAAAAAATCTTTTTGCTGCAGGAAAATATCGCCGAGCAGCATATAGGATCGGGTGATCCAAAACTCATAGGATCCGGAATTTTCAATGGAGGCCAGTGCAGCTTTTTCGGAAGCATCCCAATTGCCCATTTTAAATGCATTGATGGCCAATTGATGCCTGGCTTCAGCAGCCAAAGAGGATTGGTTGCTTATAACCACCTTATTGAAAGAAGCGGTTGATGGCTCAAACATGCTTTCCGCTTGAGCTGCATAACCCAAAACAGTTTCTGCAAAAGATTGATCGTCTTGGGTTGCTGCGGTATTGCTGATGAGCGCATTGGAAGCATCACGCCCCTGCACCCATTGTTTCAAATAATAATAGGACCTCACTTCTCCCCTGAGCGACTCAATCAATACATCAGGCTTGGTGGTAAGCCTTGACAGTTGATTGAATTGTTTGAGTGCTGCGGTATAATCTTTGAGCTCAAAAAAATACAGCTTACCTGCCACGCGGAATGCTTTCTCCTGGTACTTGCTTGTTCCTTTTGCTGCCAACTGATCATACAACTGGGCGGCAGCTTTCCAATCCTTTTCCTTTGTAAGCAATTCGCCTTTGTAATTGAGCACTTCTGCAACAAAAAGACCATTGGGAAACTTTTTCATGTATTCATCCAATGCGTTCAGGGATACCTCGGGCTTGCCGTCGGCATAAGTGGTTTGCACATACCTGAAAAGCAATGAGTCTTTCTGGATCTGGTCCATTGACTTTCCTCCCGCTTCCAAAAATTGCTGGTACTCATCGATGCGCCCATTGTCTACGTATAGACTTTGCGCACTTTCAATGGCTTCTGCCGCTTGTTCGGAAGCAGGATATTCCTTGACGAGTCTCTTGTATTGCGAGATAGCCTCTTCAATTTTATCCAGATTATAATAGGCAATGCCAAGTTTGAGCAAAGATGCAGGGATCATTTCATCGTCCTTTTCTACCAGCGATGGAATGCGCTTAAGATAGGGAATGGCCTTCTCAAACTCTTCCTCAGCCATGTGCGTATCACCCAGCTCCATGGTGATGAGTGGCAAATAAGCTGATGCTGCATATTGCTGTTCGGCGGCCTTGAGCAGTTCGATTTTTTTGGCCGGAGACTTAATGCCTTCTATCAAAGCAAGTTGAAAGGCTGCATAATCGGCACCTTCGCCTTTGCTGTTCTGAACACTGGTGTAGATGGATTTGGCCTTGCTGGTATTTTTTTCCATGAATGCACAGTCTGCTGCCCTCAACATGGCCTCAGCTTTGACTTCGGAAGCAATATTGCGGTTACCCGTATACAGTTTTTCGAAAAATGGAGCGGCCTTTGCATATTCTTCCATCTCAAAAAACGCATACCCAATGTTGTAAAGGGCATTTTCCTCGCTGGCCTCACCCATTGGCTTAATGGGCAGCTTGAGATAATCCTGCAGGAATTTGATGGCTTTTTCGAATTGTTCGTTTCGCATGGCAAGTTCACCTCTCCAGAAAAGTGAAGGGGCATAAAAGGGGGTATTTTTGAATCCGGCAATCGACTCCATCATCTTGTCTGCAGCAGGATACTGGAGATCGTTGATCAATTCGATTCCCCTGCCAAAGAATATCCTTGGAGCAAGGGTTTTATAGGAAGTGTTGAAACTGCCGATGCGCTCCAGCAAAACCAATGCCTGCCTGAAATTATTGGTACGGGCATAATAAGAAAGCAAAAGATCATTGGCTTCTTTGGCATAGGTTGAAGAAGGATATTCATTGACAAAATTGCTCAGGCCTTGCAGCGCCTGGTCTTCAAATCCCATTTCGAGTGAGAGTTTGGCAATCAGGAACCGGGCAATTTCCTTTTTATCAGCGCCGATATTTCCTGAAATGCAGTACTGAAAAGCACTCCTGGCATTGGATCGTTCGTTGAGCTGCAGGTAGGAATGGCCCAAAATATACATGGATTGCAAGGCAACGGTATCCTTTCCTGCAGAAAGGGGCTTGAGCTGTTCCACCGCCTTGGTAAATTTGCCCATGAAATGATAGCCCGAACCCAGCTCGAAACGTTGAACCGGGTTGAGTTGTATGCCTGAAGCAATGGACTTTTCATAGAGCAATACAGCACGCTGCTGATCGCCTTTGTTGAAGTAAATGGAGGCGAGCAATTGCAACATTTCGCTGTTGTGCAGGCCATCTCCTGCTTTCAGGTAATTTTCCCCATAACTGATGGCCTTGGCATCTTGACCGTTTTCATGGTAAATATAGGCCAGGTAGAAAGGCACAGCCAGCGAATAACGGGGATCTTTTTCAATGGCCTGAAACCAATCAAGGGCCTCTTTGTATTGCCTTTCTGAAAAAGACACAAAGCCCAGGTAATATTGAACATCTGCGGTATAAGCGGATGATTCCGCCTCAAGCAATTGTTTAAAATAAGGCTTGGCGTTATCAAATTTTTTCTGCGAGAAATAGGAAACACCTTTTTCAAAAGCCACCCTTTGCCCCTCCTCTTTTGAAATATAGAGTCTGTCTGTCATTTCCAGGAAACGGATTGCTTCAGGATACATGGCCAAACTGAAATGATAGTGACCAAGGTGGTAGGCCAACTTAACGGCTGTTGAACGGTTCTCCGCTTTATTGACCATTGCCGTTGCGAGTGCTACGGCAGTTGCCTCATGTTGTATGATACCTCCGGCAATCCTGATGTAGGCCAATTCTTCTGCCTCATTTTTTGTAACAAGCCCTTGGGCTTTGTGAGAGGAAAGATAATCCTCCACAAAAATAACCGCAGTCTGGTACTGGCCTTCCTGAAAAAGCTGCCGGGCTTTGTTCAACACGAGCTGTGACGAAGTGGCTGAACGGGTGGCTTGTCCTTGCAGGTGCAATGAAGCCAGCACCAATAAAAAAAATGGGGACAGCTGAATTAGTCTTGGGAATCGAAACATAAAAGGATAAGCTTTTTGTTCTGTTCAAAAATAACCTTTAAATCATGAGATCCGATCATTATTGTACATTTGCCATGAAAGAATTAACTAAGCATTAAAGCGCTTATTCAATCGGATAAAATGAAGAAATTGCTCAGTACGCATTACAATGCATTTTCCTTTAACGCCGCCATGCTGGTGTTGCGTTTGGCCATGGGAATGATCATGATGTCTCATGGGTATGACAAGCTTGTGCATTTCAGTGAAAAAAAGGCG
>JBIJAE010000189.1:0-3852 GCA_044345895.1 Chitinophagaceae bacterium | reverse complement strand
CCATCGTCCCATTCTTGAAAAATCCTAACCGGAAGGATGACAAGAAAATATTGTTGTGGCATTATCCCAACAATTGGACCAATGTCAATTACCACGGTATCTCCTGGGGAACGGCCTTGCGCAAAGGCAATTGGAAGCTCATTTATTTTCACAAGACTGGAGCATTAGAATTGTATGACCTGTCCAAAGACATTGGTGAAGAACATGATTTGGCCAAAGTAGAACCCGCAAAGCTCCGCGAGATGGCATCCCTGATGACCAGCACGTTGAAAAAGCGCAATGCATCCATGCCAATATTCAAACAGACTGGACAGCAAATTCCCTGGCCCAATGCTGCTTCCAATTAATCTATCACCAAGTCTTTACCTCATGCCGGATTTCGCCTGCTGTAGCAGTAGCTGAAGTGCTTTTACTTTCTCTGGATACTTGAGGTAGAGATTGTTTTTTTCCTGCAGATCATTTTTCAGGTCATACAATTGAAGTGGAACTGCAACACCATTCATTTTTTCTGGTATGCTTGGAACCAGGCCTCCGCCGGAGTTGCCTGTCATGATGAGTTTCCACTCATCTTGCCTGATCGCAAAAAATCCTTCGCCGGAATGATGAACCGTATAGGGTCTGTTGTAGGCAGCTGTATTTTTATCCAGCAAAAGGGGCAGCATGCTATAGCTATCTTCTGCTTCTTTTTCCGGAATCTTGGTCTTTAGGATGCTTGCACAAGTTGCCAAAAAATCTGTCTGGCAAATGGTGGCAGAAGATGTCGAATTGGCCTTTATTTTACCTGGCCATTTTACAATGAACGGCACGTGGTGTCCGCCTTCCCATAGATCGGTTTTCATTCCCCTGAAGGGGTAGTTGGGGTAGTGGTCATATTTCATGACAGCATTCATTGCGCCACTCATTTTTTCTCCATCCTGACCAGGCGATCCATTGTCGCTGGTAAAAATGATGATCGTGTTTTTGTCAATGCCTGCATCTTCAACAGCCTTCATGATTTGGGCAACGGCCCAATCCGTTTCCTGCACAAAATCGCCGTACGGCCCTGCTTTGCTGCTGCCTTTGAATTGTGCAGAAGGTGCGATGGGAACATGCGGGGATGTCAATGCAAAATAGAGGAAGAAGGGTTTTTTCTTGCCTGCTTTTTCCTTGATGAAATCAACGGCTTTTGCCGTGATGCCCGGTACAACGGCTTCAAGGTTCCAATTGTCTGCCATGAATCCGGGATGGCCATACATTGAATCAGGTTTGTAGCGCGTTGGAATGCCCATGGTTCTGTTGTTTTCAAAAAAACAATAGGGTGGATAGTTGGGCACATCGTCTCCAAAATAATAATCAAAACCTTTGGTGGTTGGTCCATTTTCAATGGGTTTTGAAAAATCAACCAGCTTTTCTATCCTCAACCGGTCAGCGGGTTTGTCATTGCCTTTGTACAATGAATCCCTGAAGAAGCTGTTGTTCTTCAGGGGCCAGTCCCAGCCCAAATGCCATTTGCCAATGCAGGCAGTTGCGTAGGCATTTTCCTGAAACAATTTGCCCACCGTGAATCTTTCAGGTTCAATCAGCGGTGGATCATAGTGTTTCAATACGCCTCTTTTTAAAGAGGATCGCCACCCATATCGACCGGTCAAAATCCCATACCTTGTTGGGGTACAGAGCGACGCGGGGGTATGCGCATCCGTAAATGTTTTTCCTTCCTTTGCAAGCCTGTCTATGTTTGGCGTACTGATTTTTGAACCAGGGTTCAGGCAGCTGAGGTCTCCATAGCCAAGGTCATCCGCAAGGATAAAAATGATATTTGGTCGTTGTTGAGATTGTGCGAGTGGCAGTATTCCCAATAGGGCAATGAGTGGAAGAATGATTTTTTTCATGATGGATAGGCTAATGTTGTTTGCAAATGCAATGCTTATGGCATGGAGGTGTATATCAATTGATCAATGTCTCTATACTGATGCCTGTCGGTTTGTTTTTTAATTTCACACCGCTGCTTTGATGATAACTGCCCTCAATGGTCTTTTTGCCAGGGATGTGGATTTTAAATTGCACATTCCATTCTTTGGGCCATGCCGGGAAAAGCAGCACCTTGTTGCCATCGGTTTGAACAAGCATGTTCTGCAGTGCCCTGGATGAAACGCTTCCATGGTCCTGGTCTGGAACCCAATCGTAGTTGGGCCCCCAGAAGGCAGGAAACCTGCTGCTGTTCTGTTTTGCAGTGAAATTGGAGGTCACCATTTTCTTTGCTTCTGCAGTCAATCCCAGCAAGGCCGCCTGAATGGCGTCCTGGTGCCAACCATTCCAGCTTTTGTATCCCCTCATTGAAAAAGTATTCAATGCCAGTTCAAGATCTGGCTTGCCAACGCCAAATATCCTGTAGGGAAATACAGCATAGAGTTCAGGATTTTCAATGTTCAATCGTTTGCCAAGATTTTCACCGCTGAGCAGGATTTTTTGTCCGAGCGAATCGCCCATTGGCATCGCCGGAATTTCTTTTTTGAATTGTTTGCTCAGGTTCAGAAAACCGCTTTCAAAGAAGCTCGGCTTGCTCATGATCTGGTCAAGGCACCAATGCAGCCCACCAATTTCTGGTGCAGGATTGACAACTCCTTCCTGATAGGTTTCAAGTGATTGTGCAGGTGTGATCAACAGTTTTCCTTTTTCATCACGCGGATAATGCTTGTCATAGAAGGCAATGATTTCCCTGATGAAGGGAACTGCCTTGCTTTTGAAATAGGCAGAATCCTGTGTGAATTCCAGGTAGTCAAACATCATCGCCAAGAGCTCCAATCCACCCTGCCAGTAGTACCTGATGTACAAATTATCCGACACACCATCTGGCTTGCCTTTTCTGTTCCACCCGTAATTGTCAATCAGGTAAGATCCCCAAGGCGTCATCGTTTCAGGGAAATAGGCACCTTCGTGGTTAAAGTATTTTTTTGTCCTGAATTTCGCCAGCGCCAATGCATTGCTGTACATGTCAAAAAAAGGTTTGATCATTTCATGGTCCCCTGCATGCAACATGGTCCAGTAAATCAGCCTTGTATTCTGGAACCAGAAATTGCCGCCCCATTCACGGTAGTCGGCATCAAAACCTTTTTTGCCACTGCCCATGTTTTCGTTCAGGTCAACCGTAAAAATAGAACCATTGAATTTGATGGGAAGTCCACCCCTTCCGGCGCAGGCATTCATGTAGCGTTGCAGGGTGTATGCTTGCGTGATGTCAAATGTTTTTTCTTTTGCGGAATCCGAACTGATGATGATATAATGTCTGTTCCAAAAGGATTTCCACCAGGCAAGATGGTTTTTCCTATCCAGGCCTGAAGCTGCTTTTTTGGTTTTTTCGAGCTTTTTTTCAATCGACTGTTTCCATGTTTCAATGGATGGGTCTTTGGATTTCTGTACCACTGCATACATGGCAAAATGCCTCGTCGGCTGGATGGTAGAGAGTTGGATGTCGGATGTTTTTTTGAATGCCTTCCCCCCAACAATGGCGCCAAATCTTTGTCCTAACAAGGGGTCTTTTCCGATGGTATTGAAAGCACTGATGTTCTGGTTGTCAAGAGTCATCTGCCAGATGGATGTTTTGTTTTCATGGCACCATCCAATGGCATTGTTGAACTGCACTACTGTATCTATTTCGGATAGAAATGGTTCATCCCTGAAGGTTACACCATATCCTGAGTGCCGCTCATTTCCTGTCAGCTGCCTTTGTTCTTTGCGCCATAGCTGGTTGATGACATCAATGCTCAAGGGGAAATTGGCATTGCCCTCAACATGGATGACGGGATTGTTGGCATCAATCCAGCATTGGATTTCAACGGTTTTCTCTTCTTTTTTCCCAGTGATCCTGATCAGGCC
>JBIJAE010000013.1:0-14139 GCA_044345895.1 Chitinophagaceae bacterium | reverse complement strand
GGTCATTTGGAAATTCATTTCCCATCACCAACATCAGATTGATCAGGATCGTAGGAACCGTGATCTGGCTGTCATGCCAGTTGTCTCCCACATAATCATTCTTCGCCCAATACCGAAGGCCCTTTTCAATGGTCTCCAGCAATTGTTTGGAGTGATAAAACCTGGAGGTTTTTGATTGATAGACCCGGGCCAGGTAAAGCAAATCACTGATATGCCGCTGTTGTGGAAACCCTGCAATATTGCTCAAGTCTGCATAGTCAATCCCAGGAAAGCTGCCATCCTCTTTCATTTTGGCAACGATGGCTTCCACCTGGTTGTCGGCAACAGCATTGGTAAACAATTCAGCAATCACCCTTTGCCTGATGAGGGCAAGATCATTCGTTTGGGCAAAGGCAAGGCTGGTGAAGAACATCAAAAAGGCAAGAAATGCGGTTGATTTGTACATGCGATTGTATTAATGCTGCGTTGGGGATATGCCCTTGAAGGTAGCAAAATTTACACAAGCTTTTGACATGATCAGGTCATCCCTACAAAGGGCGACGGTGAAGGAATTTTGGCAGATTCATTAATTAATCGTAATATTGCGATTAATATGGGAACCAGTAAAAACCACGCCTTCGCAGAAGAAGAAAATACAGTTGCAAAATATGCGAAAGCCCTTTCGCATCCGGCCCGTGTTTTGATCCTGAATTTGCTGATCGAAAAGCAGGCCTGTGTTTGTGGCGACATCGTGGATGAAATTCCGCTTTCACAATCCACCGTTTCCCAACACCTGAAAGAATTGAAAGCGGCAGGGCTGATCAAAGGTGAAATTGAAGGCACATCGGTCTGCTATTGCATCGATGCAGTAGCGTGGGAAAAAGCCAAAACCGCATTGAACAATTTATTTGAACGCCCGGCCCTGACTAGTTTGAAATGTTGTTAATCCATCACGCTTAAATAATAAAAATGAAAACCGAAGCAGAATTAAAAGAAATCGTCAGACAGAAATACAGCGAGATCGCCCTGCAAGACAAGGAAACAAACATGTCTTCCTGTTGCGGGGCCGGTGGATGCAGTACAGAAGTCTACAATATCATGTCTGATGATTACTCAACACTTGAGGGCTACAATGCCGATGCAGATTTGGGACTTGGATGCGGACTGCCAACACAGTTTGCCAGAATCAAGGAAGGTGATCTCGTAGTTGATCTTGGCAGCGGTGCAGGAAATGATTGTTTTATTGCACGCCATGAAACGGGTGCATCCGGAAAAGTGATTGGCATTGACTTCACCAATGCCATGATTGAGAAGGCCAGAAAAAATACTGAAGTCAGGGGCTTCAACAACGTGGAATTCAGGCAAGGTGATATTGAAAACATGCCCATCACTTCCAACGTTGCTGATGTTGTGGTGAGCAATTGTGTTTTGAATCTTGTCCCAAACAAACATGGTGTTTTCCAGGAGATCTTCAGGGTGCTCAAGCCTGGTGGTCATTTCAGCATCTCAGATGTGGTATTGGTGGGAGCCCTTCCCAATGCATTGAAAGAAACTGCAGAGATGTATGCAGGCTGCGTTTCCGGAGCCATTCAAAAACAGGTTTACCTTGAACTGATCAATGCCAATGGTTTTGAAAACATCACCATCCAAAAAGAAAAGCCCATTTATATTCCTGACGACATCCTGATCAAACACCTGAATGCAGAAGAGATCGCAGATTTTCGCGCAGGAGGAATTGGTATCTTCAGCATCACTGTATTTGCACACAAACCAATTGAAACCAAACAATGCACGCCCGGTGGTGGCTGCTGCTAAAAACAAACTGATGAAAAAAATACTCGTACTCTGCACAGGAAACAGTTGCAGGAGCCAGCTGGCACACGGATACCTTGAATCCTTAGCAGCAGGAAAGGCCATGGTCTATTCTGCAGGCGTTGAAACCCATGGTGTGAATCCCAGGGCCATCGCCATCATGAAAGAAGATGGTATTGATATTTCAAACAATACCTCCAACAATGTGCTGGAATACAAAGACATTGACATGGACTTTGTGATCACGGTATGTGACAATGCAAAAGAAAGATGCCCCTACTTTCCTACAGGTGCAAAAATATTTCACTACAATTTTCCTGACCCCGCCAAAGCAACAGGCACAGAAGAAGAAATCATGGAGCAGTTCAGAACAGTCAGGGAGATGATCCAACAATACTGCGCTGATTTTGTGAAGGAAAACCTTTAGGCACGGGGCTTGACAAAAACAGAATTGGCTATATTTAAAGCATGAAGCCAATAACATTCCCGTTTTTTCTGCTCATGATGCTGCTTGCGTTCAATGCAGCTGCACAATCAACAACCACTGCAAAACCCAACATCATTTTCATCCTTGCCGATGATTTGGGTTATGCAGACCTGTCTTTCACCGGTGGCAAAGATGTAAAGACGCCTCATATCGATGCACTCGCAGCAAAGGGTATGTTTCTAAAAAACTTTTATGCCAATTCAACAGTATGTTCTCCCAGCAGGGCTGCACTCCTGACGGGTATGTATCCCGATCTTGTTGGCGTACCCGGCGTCATCCGGCAACAGGAGAAAGATTCCTGGGGCTACCTGAAAAAAGATGCCATCCTCATACCTGCTATTCTCAAAAAATCTGGCTACCAAACGGCCATCATTGGCAAATGGCACCTTGGATTTGACAAGCCCAACATCCCCAACAGCAGAGGGTTTGACCAGTTCAAAGGATTCCTGGGAGACATGATGGACGACTATTATACGCATCGCCGCGATGGCATCAACTGGATGCGACAAGATGAAAAAGAAATTGATCCGAAAGGACATGCAACCGATTTGTTTACGGATTGGGCCATCGATTATGTAGTTGAAAAAAATAAATCCACCGCTCCTTATTTTCTTTACCTGGCTTACAATGCACCGCATTTTCCGATTCAACCGCCTGCGGAGTTTCTTGACAAAGTAAAACAACGTGAACCTGATGCAACAGCATTAAGGGCCAAGAACATTGCCCTGGTTGAACACCTTGATGCGTCGATTGGTAAACTGATGGCAACTTTGGAAGCAACAGGGCAGATCAACAACACCATCATTGTTTTCTCCTCAGACAACGGTGGTTCTCTTCCTCATGGTCAGAGCAATGGAATACTCAATGGAGGAAAACAAGACATGCTTGAAGGAGGCATAAAAGTTCCTGCTGTTGTTGTTTGGAAAGACAAGATCAAGGCGGGCAGCAGTTCCGATCAGCTGGCCTTGTTGATGGACTTTTTTCCTACCCTGGCCAATATTGCAGGGGCAACTGTTGAGCACAAGGTCAATGGCATCAACCTTACATCTGTTCTAAAGGGGAGTGCAGCTATTCATACCGACAGAACGGTTTACTGGATGAGAAGAGAAGGCGGGCAACACAATGGGCTTGCCTACTATGCAGCAAGAAAAGGAAATGTAAAAATCTTGCAAAACAATCCCTTTGAAGCATTCAAAGGATATGATTTGGACAAAGATCCCTTAGAAAAAAATCCAATCAATACAAAAGACCATGAACTGTTCAAAGCCCTGAAATTTTCCCTGCAAGAACACATCAGGGCCTCAGGAAAAATACCCTGGCAACAACCCAACTGAACCATTACTCCATCACCTTGCTGGGCAAATAGCCAATGCGCTGTGCAACAGCCATGATTTTTTGGCCTTTCTGCAATTGTACCGGGGCAGTATACACTTCCCAGCGTTGAGGAACTATACCATCACTGCCCACCAATTTGTAGGCAATGGAAGCACCGTCTGTAATGCATTTGATGGCCACCACATCGTCTGAGCGCACAAACAATGGATCTGTTGTAACAGGCGGCTTGTCTCCACCATTCCACATCTGTTTGATCAATTGCTTTTCAGGAATGGCACCCAGGTCTGGCACATCTTTTTGCCATTTGTTGAATACCTCCCTGAACCTGTTCAAAGTAACAGCATAAGCCGCATCCCTGGCCAGGTCATTGAGTTGATAAGGATCAGCAAGTACATCATACAATTCCTCTGTTGCCCCCTTGGGTTCAAACCAACGCATTTGAACGGCATTCAATTTTCCGGCATCGCGCAAGCGAAGGATATCGCGCATGGATGCCTGTTGCTTTCTGTAGGCAAGGTCCATGTACCCCGGCTTTTCTGGAAAGAAATTGTAGACATACTGGTAACGGCCATCGTGTACAGAACGCACACGATTGTAATGGCTGTCTACCCTATCGCTGGCGCCAAATACATATTGGTTCTTCCCTTTGCTGGCATAAGGACCAAGAAAGGCCCTTCCCTGCATGTTCAGAGGTGGCTTGATGCCTGCCAGGGATAAAACTGTTGGTGCATAGTCGATGGATGAAATCAGGCGCTGATCTGTGGTTCCACGGTCTGTTTTATTTTCTCCGTTGTTGGGAAATCGGATGATCAAAGGAACACGCAATCCCCGATCAGTGATTTCTCTTTTGACATAAGGCAATCCATCGCCATGGTCTGACCAGAACATGACAATGGTATTCTCCAGCAATCCTTCTTTTTCCAATTCACTGATCTTCTCTCCTATCCAATCATCCATTTCTGAAACATTGGTGTAAAACCTGGCAATATCCAGCCTAACCGAATCGGTATCCGGATAGATGGGAGGAACTTTCACCAATTTCGGATCAACCCTCAATGGCCTTTTGGCCCTCTCCCATACCTGGCTTTCGTGGGTGATGTTGCAATTGAAAACAGCAAAAAAAGGCTGGTCTTTTGCCCTGTCGCGATAATGGGCCTTGTTGCTGTTCTCATCCCAAAATGTTGCGGCCTCTTCAAATTGATAATCTGTTTTTGCATTGTTGGTACAATAGTAGCCTTCCGCCCGCAGGTATTCTCCCAGGTGCTTTACGCCAACAGGGGGCACAGCAGAGTAACTCTTGGGCAGGCCTGTCTGTGCAGGATAGGTATTGTTCAATACACGCATGTTGTGGCCACCGTTGCTGGTCTGTATTCTTCCTGTAATGATGGCATTCCTGCTGGGAGCGCAGACTCCTGCAGCAGTAAAGACATTGGTATACCTTGTTCCTTGTTTTGCCAACCGATCAAGGTTGGGCGTTGGCACCGTCATGTCTCCATACGCACCGATGCGGGGGCTCATGTCTTCTGTGCTCAACCAAATGATGTTGGGTCTTTTGATGGTTGCAACAGGCTTTTTCTCCGGAACCTTTGTTTTAACCAGATAGGGTTCCATGACTTTTTTCCAGATGATATACCCCTTGGCATTCATGTGAAGCCGATCGCTCACAAAAAGCTCTTCCATGAAACTTCCATCAGGATTCAGCATGGGGCTGAACACATCAATGAATTCCGTTTTGGAGGATGCCTTGCAAAAATCACTGATCAACCTGTTGGTCTCTTTTACGGTTGCGAGAAAATCAACCCTTACCGGGCTTGGCTTCAGCGACACAAAGGCGATGGGCACTTTGGGATAGCGTGAACGAATCAAAGCATGCAAACGCTTGAACCTGTTCAACACTGTATCTGCCGTGATTGATTTGGAAGAAGCCACATCGTTTTCTCCGCAATAAATGATGATTTGTGCAGGATTGTAGGGGAAGATGATTTGCTCGGCATAATCAATCAGGTGAGGTAGCGATGACCCGCCAAAAGCCCTGTTGACAATAGTCTTGTCGGGGAAATAATCACCCACATCTTTCCACTTGGTGAAGGAAGAACTCCCAATCAGCAGGATGGCACCTTCTGGTGGTTTGGCCATGGAATCCTGTTTGGCAAAGGCCCTTACTTCATTGATGAAAGGTTGGGCTGATGCGGATAACATGGCGAACAGCACCGCATACAAGAGAAACAGTTTTTTGCTCAACATCGTATTTGCTTTTGAAAATTGATCCTTAAGGTACACTTATTTTTTGGGGCCCAATGGCTCCAACTTGCTTGTTGATGCGCTGGGATCAAAATAATACAGACCTGCATTGGCGTAGAGGCCAAGGTGGCCTTGCAGCCGCTGTTTGAACAAACCATAATCCTTAGGGGTATTGCTTGTTCTCCATGCAGCTTCGGCCAATCCTGCCATGCGGGGAAACAACATATAGTCCAACCGCTTTTCGTTTTGCATGGTTTCGGTCCAGATATTGGCCTGAATGCCTGCCACCAGTTTTTTCTTTTCTTCAGTCAGCTGGAAGGAGGAAAGGTCAAAACCATATACTGCCTCCAGGGGCGCAAAAGCCTTCTTCCATTTTCTTCCCTGCATGTGGCTGCTGTCTTGCACAAAATCAAAATAGAAAGGAATCCTTGGACAAGCGATGGTGGTATATCCCTTCTCCATCGCCTTGATGAATTGTTCAGGCTTGTCATGTCTCCACCACATGATGATGGTTTTCTCTCGTGGTAATTCCACATCGGCCATTTCATCCCAAGCCAATAATTTGTTGTTCATCTTGTACAAGGTATCGGCCATGCGTTGCATGAAATAAAGTTCTACCTCCCTTAGGTCTTTCATTTTCTTTTCGGCCATCAATGCCTTCACACCAGGAATAAGCGGCCATTGCTGGTTGCCAAAATTCACCTCATCGCCACCAAGATGAATCATGGAGGCAGGAAAAAGCGATGCTGTTTCCTTGAGGATATCTGTCAGGAAGTCATAGGTTTCCTCTTTGCCTGGATTGAAGGTAAATTCCGGATGCGCCTTGGATCCGCCACCACTGAATTCAGGATAGGCCTTGTTGGCTGCTGTTGCATGCCCTGGCATGTCAATTTCAGGAATGACCATGATATGACGCTCCCCGGCATAGGCAACCAGTTCCTTGATTTGTGCTTGGGTATAATAACGGGCAGGAGCAGTTGAATCACTGTAATTGCCGATGCCACCAATGCTGGTCAGCTTGGGATATTTTTTGACTTCCATTCTCCAACCTGGCTCATCGGTAAGGTGCCAGTGAAAACGGTTCAACTTATAGAATGCCATCCAGTCGATGAGTGATTTGACCTTCTCCAATCCGAAGAAATGCCTGGACTCATCGAGCATCAGTCCTCTCCAACCATAACCAGGAGCATCACTGATCTGCCAGCAATCCAACATTACAATACCTGCTTTGTTTTCTGCCAACCTGATCAGTTGCAAAAGGCTTGTAACACCATTGAATAGTCCGGCTTCACTCGATGAAGCAACAACAATAGCGCCTTTGCTCATGTCAATTGAATAGGCTTCATACGATGTGCTGTTCTGAAGCTTGTTTTCCGTGAGCACAAGCGATACCAATGAAGTATTTTTTGATGGTTGGGCGTCCAATTCGATGGATGTATTTTTCTTGATCTCAGCCTTCAAATAATTGGCCATGCCCGTCAGCTTTGCATCGCTGAACTTGATCATGGTATAACGATCTAATTTGAACTGATTGTTCGATGCAGTGGCCGCAAGTGGTTGCGGGATGATGGGACACTTCTTTTGTGCAGTCACCAACACAGAAACCAGGATGAAAAACGACAATGAAAATACCTTTAACATAAACAATGTTTAAGAGAACAGAAAACAATAGTAGATGGTGATAAACTGTTAGCCTTTTGACTTGAGTTTCATGTAGCGGCCCATTGCTTCAACAAAATAATAATCAGCGTAGGTCAAGGCCACATCAATCTCTCCATTCAGAGGAAAGGCCCCAACACTGTGCTTGAGCAGAAATCCTCCATTGGTTCCTTTCTTGGCCAGGTATTGGTCAGTAGACAAGGTCCTGATCATGGTTTCAGCAACCGAAATGTATTTTTTGCTGAGATCCGCTTTAGAATATTCAGCCAGTTCAATCAGGGCAGAAGCCATGATGGCAGCAGCAGATGCATCACGCAGGGCATTAGGAATTTGTGGTGCATCAAAATCCCAGTAAGGAATTTTATCGGCAGGGAGGTTTTTATGGTTAAGGACGAAGGCTGCAATTTTATTGGCCTGGCTGAGGTAGTTCGCATCCTTTGTCATCCTGTACATCATCGTATAACCATACAAGGCCCAGGCCTGTCCACGCGCCCAGGCAGAAGTATCGTGCGCGCCCTGCCAGGTCGTTTTCCTGAGCAGCTTGTTTTCGGCAAGACTGTAATCAAGCACATGGTAAGCGGCATTGTCCGGACGGAAATGGCGCTGAATGGTAGTATTGGCGTGGGTTGTGGCAATCTCCCTGAATTTGGGATCACCGCCATTGTTGCTTACCCAGGTCAGGAGCTCGAGGTTCATCATGTTGTCAACAATTACAGCGCAGCGAAAATTCTTGCTGGAATCCCAGGACTGGATGGATTGAATGGATGGCCTGAAACGAGTGGCAAGCGACATGGCCGCAGTATCGATGGTGGTTTTGTAAGAAGGATTTCCAGTGATCCTGTAGGCGTTCCCAAAAGAACAATACATCATGAAGCCCAGGTCATGGTTGCCCTTGAAATGTTTTTCCTTTTCAAGGATGGCCAGTCTGGCTTCTGCAGCCTTTTTGGTACCAGCATCTTTTGTATACTCATGGATATACCAAAGTGTGCCGGGATAAAATCCACTGCACCACCATTTGGTATCACTGGTCTCAAGTTTTTCCGTTTGCATGTTATAAGACTTGGGCATGCGATTGGCAGGAAGTGTTGACTCCAGCAGGGCATACTGGTCTTTGGCCAGTGCAAGATTATTTTTGATCAATGCATCCATAGACAGTTTTTCCGATTGGGAAAATACTGACATGGACAAGAGCAAGAATACGACGGCAAGTAATGATTTTGATGGCATAATTGGCTTTTAAGATTGAAACATTATTGTGGTATGAACTTGAATGCATAGGATCCCTTGGGCTGCAAGGATTTTGCCTTGAGACTGATGCGATAAACTGCCTTGCCCCAAACCCTCGTCAGCCTCATGTCGTTGATGTCAACGGGCTCTTGGGTAAACAGAAAAGCCTTGGGATCAAAAACCATTTTAACAGCAGCTTCGCCATTTTTCAACATCAAGGTTCCAGGTGCAATGCTATCAGCAGCAACCGCTGCAAGAAAGTTGATCTCATTGGGTGCAGCAGGATTGTTGATCTCAAACTGCTCAGTCAACGACAAGCTACCATCTGCTGCCAGTGCATAACGCAGCCACCAGTTCTTGATGCGGGCATCTGTGGGATATGCATTGGCAATGTCCAGATTGAATGCCATGCTTGCCGGATTAAAACTGGCATTGCGGGATTTGAATTGTGCACCATTGGGCTGTGAAAAGCCATTGACCTTGGGCAGGTTATGGTAGTCGCTTTGCATGGTCCAGATTGTATAGCGCTGGCTGCTGAATGTAAACTTTGTATAAGTACCTACTCCGGCATCAATCAAAAATGGTTTGCCTTTGAAATAGTACATGAAAGAACCCACATCATTGTGGTTATGGCTCTCATTGTTGTATCCGCCCTTGGCAGCAAAAAAAACATCTCCTGCACGCATGTAGCAGAATTCAGTTTGTGGATACCAGGTATAGGCAGACGATGAGGTTTTGGCTTCATGGCTGTTGATTTCCCTTACCGACCAAAAACTTTCAAATGCCCGAAACAGGTCTCTTCCCTCTAGAACGGATTCAGCATCGCGCTTGTGGAGGTAAGCTGCGAAATCCATCATCTCTGCACTTTGAACTGCTTTCCCATAACGATAGACCAATCCTGCATTGCCACCGCCCTTGGCGGATGCATCTGCAAAATTGACTACCCATCCATTGCCAATATAGGAACGGGCAATGTACTCACCCATGTTTTTTATTTTGGGATGATTGAAGATGTCAACCTTTCCACCTGTTGCATACTTCAACAATTGCAGATAATCGTACATCTTTCCCGCAGCATGTCCCCAATAAGATGGCCCTTCTTCACAGGCTCCATCGTCTTTGGTATAGTTAATGAACTGGTCAGTTGAAACCATTGTCTTGTAAACGGCAGCGGTCAACTTTTCCTTGTCCTTTTCCATCAACAGAAAACAGGTCAATACATTGAAATTGCACCAGGGGTTCCAGTTGTTGACCATTTGTCCAGGCTTGTCTTGCAGCGCCTGCCACCACATGTCATTTCTTTGGGTGTAAGGCAACAGGATTCGCTTGTTGATCTCCTGTCTTATCCTGGCCGCAATCACCGGATTCACCTTGTCAAATTCTTTGGCAAAAAAATGATGGACCCAGGCAAGAAAAGACCCCATGTCTCCGGAGGTAAGATCGATGAGCTGTTCATCCAACTCTTGCAATGAACGCCTTGATTTTTGAACGGGCAGATGGGCAGACAAAACCCAGGAGCTCATGTCGCACAACTGCCATACGCCATTGATGATCTGGTCAAGAAATCTTCCCTTCCCTTCCGTGAGTTCCGCAAGCACCAGGTTGGCCAATGCCGTGTTGTTGGAGCCAAAAGGATTCTCCATGATTGTCCTCGATCCAGTTCTTTCAAAAGCCAGGTAATCTGTAGCCTTGACCACTTTCCATTCGTATGACAAATACCTTTCACCTTCTTTGATGATAGCTGGCCTCTTCGATCCGGCATACTGGTCCCAGGCCAAACGGTCGGCGTAGGCGGGATATTTGATCCATTGGTCTGCTTGAACCAGGCTTGATGCAAGTGCTGCCTTGTTTGCAGCTGTTTGCAACAAATCCTTTTGTGCAAATACCATGTTGGCAGTAAGCAATAGAAGAACTAACAAAGCTTTGGGCAATCGGGAAATATTCATGTTGGTTGTTATTTGGGCCAGTAAAGGAATCCGCTCACTTTTCTGTTGTACCGTGTTGCCGATGAACTGATTCCTTTCAGGTAAGTGGTTGTCTCTGGAAATGCGAGCAACAATTCCTCCAATGCATAGACGGAGGAAGATGGCACATACGGTTTGTTATAGTCAGTCCTTGTCTTGTCTGGTGCATAATTGGTGTTCACAAATTCAATGTGGACATTGTTGAGCGGGTCAACCAGAAAAGGTTTCCAATAGTTCATCATGTCTTGCACAGAAACATTGATGTTATTTTTCCTGTTCTTGAATGTATTCATGGCATTGTATCCTTCGAAATATGCTTTGGCCTTCAATATCCTAGCATAAAATGCCAGGTTATAGGCGTGGTAGGCAAAAGCATCCCTGCTGATCAGGTCTTCTGATTTTCCACCAGCCATCAGGTTGACATTCAACAGTGTTGTATAGGCACCTGCAGCATAATCAAGTGTAACGGTGGAATTCAACATGTAGCCGAGGTAATAGAGAAAACTCAGACGGATGGTTTCCCAGTTGTTTACCCTTGCAGGGAAATTCCTGTAAACAGAAAGTTTTGCCAACAGCCAGTTGTCAATCTTGGTCTTGTCTGCAGCTGCTGTACGGCTCCTGACCACTGAATAGGCTTCAAAAAAGCCCAGATAACTTGACTCATTGGGGATATGTGTTGTGGCAACATTTCCGGCATTTACCCAGGCAAGCAGCGTGCTCACCACCTTGTCAAAATAGGGCTTTGCTTCGGCAGGGCTTTTGTCGTACAACATCAGCCAACGCAGGGCCAGCATCTTACAATCTGTGGCCTGGTTAGAGATATTGGTAAAATTGTTGGCATCACCCGAAACAAAAGGAGCAGGCGTTTTGGACAATGCTGAAAGCGACGGAGAATTGATGATGGTTGCAACGGCTGTTGACATATCAGGATTGACAGCTGTCTCAGCCTTGATGTATGCAAGGGTCAGTGAGTCAACCAGGAGATTGACAGGGAACCGCGTATCCGCAGGGGTTGGTGTGATAGGTACTACGGGTACCACTGGAACAACCGGAGTGGATTGCTCCTTCTTTTTGCAAGCCCCTGAAAAAAGAAAAACCAAAATCACAAAGCCTATAGAACAATTGTTAAATCTCATCGTACGCTTAATAATCGTTAAAATAAAAAAAGGCACATGAAAATTTCATGTGCCTGAAAAAAAATTGATTAATTCGGCCAGCCCGGATTCTGAACAAGATTGGGGTTGATTTGAATTTCAGCCTGAGGAATTGCCCAGGTATAAAAATGGTCTCCACCCCATGTATAGTTGGCAATGTTTGCACCCCATACACTGCGCAGGCCGTTTGCATTGCCAAACTTTGTATCCTTCAAGGTCTTCCATCTCAACTCATCAAAATAATTGATGCCTTCATTCAAGAATTCAACCCGCCTTTCGTTGCGGATGCGATCGCGCAGCGCTGACTGATTGGCAATAAAGGTAGGGCTTGCAGCAGCAGTTTGCTGGAGCGATGGCATGCCTGCACGTGTGCGCACTTCATTCACCCTGGCAATGGCGCCAGGCAGATCGCCGAGTTCGGTTAGCGCTTCGGCCCACATCAGCAATACATCGGCATAACGAATGACTGGAAAATCGATTGGCCCAAATGCACGGTTCAACAATTCAGCATTTCCCTCGTACACAAATTTCCTGTGCAGGTAATAAAACTCAGCCTGCGTATCTGTCCTCAAGTCACCATTGACAGCAGCTTCAGCCCTGAATGGATACCTGCTTGTAACCGTTGCGGGAGAAATACCAAACAATCCGTTATAGGTAGAGTAAGGAACGATAACTGATGCACCTAAACGGGGGTCTCTGCTTTCATATGCTCTCTTCAACCTTGCCTCATTTCCAACTGGCAGGTACTTGGTCATATCTGCTCCCTGTGCTGCCCTTGCTGTTCTCTCGGCAGCAGTCAGGTTATCACGCAAAAAGTAAACCTGTCTTGCCCTTGCATTCATGGTACTGTATCCTGGTATGACAGCATCCCAGTTGAACTTACTTCCGTTGATGTTCTCAAAGAGATCCACACCGTTGGGAGAAACAATATAGGTATTCCAGCAAGAACCAAAGGACGAACGGGTGCCACAAAAGAACTGTGTTGTTGATCCCAGGTTAACGATACCAGTATTTTGGATAGAAAAAATCATCTCATCGGACTGTTCATTCTGTTCCTTGAACAAAAGGCGATAGTCATTGAAAAGTCTGAAGCCGGAAGCAGAAACACTGGCAAAATCAGCAGCCGCCTCAGCCCATTTTCCAAGGTACATGTATACTTTTCCACGAAGGGCATAAGCAGCTCCTTTGGTTACCATGCCATAGCTGGCATTGCCTTTGGCATACTTTGCCGGAAGGTTGGTTTCAGCGATACAATCACTGAGGTCTTTCAGCACAACATTCCAAACTTCTGCTTCTGTGGAACGTGCTTTGGTGGCTTCAGAGTAAAGGAATGGTTCAAGGTAAATGGGAACACCTTTCCATACCTGATTCAACCTAAAATAAAAGTATGCCCTCAGAAATTTTGCCTCAGCCATAAGCCTTGCTTTCTTTGCCTCTGGTGACGGAGATTTTGCAGGAATATTCGCAATGGCAGTATTGGCCCTGATGATGCCCTCATAAAAGTTTCTCCAGTTGCTGCTGAACAGTCCATTCGAAGGAGTGATGGTTCCAAGCAAATAGGCATCTGTTCCATCACGCTGCATGCCACCAACAGCAAAACGATCATACTGGTACAATTCCAGTCCTGAGGCTGAACCTGTATTCTGGTCTAACCGCAGGGCGTTGTAAATTGAATTGACACCCAATTCAGTAAGGTTGTCTGTGGTCCACATGGTTTCACTGCCAAGTTGATCATAAGGCTCTGTATCGAGCAGGTCTTTCTGGCAACTGCTGAAAGCAACTGAAACCAATGAAAGCAAAATGAATATCTTTTTCATATAATGTCTTTTTCTTGTTGATTAGAAGGTAATGTTGAGGCCAAGTGCAAACTGCGTCATGGTGGGATAGGTTATGCTTGCACCCAACTCAGGATCCAATCCAGGGAATGATGTGAGCATGAAAAGATTCTCTCCACTGAAGTAAACCCTGGCCCTCTGGATGGCCAGCCTGTTAACAATATTGGATGGAACATTGTAGCCCAATTGAAGATTTCTCAACTTCATCCAATTGCCGTCAAACAACCACCAATCACTGGCTAGCCCATTCTGGCCATCAGCAACTTTCAACCTCGGATTTTTTCCGGTAATGTTGTTTCTGGGATCAGCAGGATCAGCATCGTTGTAATAGTACCTGCTTTTTACAACATCAGCATTGATGGCATTTCCCCATACAACCGCAGAGTTGTTGTAACCAATTGCATTGAACTGTATTTGATGACCAGCAGCACCTGAGAATATCAAGG
>JBIJAE010000188.1:0-3898 GCA_044345895.1 Chitinophagaceae bacterium | reverse complement strand
TCTGCTTTGAAGATAACCTGTTTGCCGTTGATGTCTTTTGCCTTGAAGAAGCCCTCTACCTTGAAGCTTCCTGTTGCTGTAAATCCATTGATAGCCCTTTCCCGCTCAACAATCAGGCGAACTGCAACACTTTGTACACGTCCTGCACTGAGGTTGCCCCTCATGCTCATTTTACGCCAAAGGATCGGGGAGATTTCAAATCCTACAATCCTGTCAAGGATGCGCCTGGCCTGTTGTGCATTGACAAGGTTCATGTTGACAGTTCTTGGTTTTTCAACCGCAGAACGGATTGCTGGTTTGGTAATCTCGTGGAATACAATACGCTTTGTGGTAGCCGGATCAAGGCCCAATACTTCACAAAGATGCCAGCTGATGGCTTCACCTTCACGGTCCTCATCCGTTGCGAGCCATACTTCACCTGATTTTTTGGCAATTTGCTTCAGCTCCTTGACCACTTTTTCCTTTTCCTCCGGGACAATGTACCTGGGCTTGAATCCTTTTTTGATGTCAATACCCATTTCACTTTTCTCAAGGTCGCGGATATGACCAAAACAGCTCTTCACTTCAAAGTCACTACCAAGAATCTTTTCAATGGTTTTTGCTTTGGCCGGGGACTCAACTATAAGTAGGTTTTTTGCCATTTTTTTCTTTCTCTTCTGGTGTGTTATCTCTCCAATTGTTGAATCGATTGTACGGGGTTTACATCCTCAAGTCGATTCGCATCAAGATGCAATAATAAGATAAAGCGAATGAATTCTAACAAATCTGTTCTTAAATGAAATCAATTATCCTTTTCATCACTGCCGTGTCTTTGTATATTTTTCTGTGACCAAGACCTTCGGTAATCATGAATTCAATATTGCCAGGAGAGAGGTCCCTCAAGGGTTTTACATCAGAAAGGGGGGTGATGTCATCATCCTTGTCATGAATCCAGAGAATAGGATTCTTGAGCTTTGGTGCAATCCTGTTGATGGAGTAGTGGGAGGTATCTTTTCCTGATTTTTGCTTGATATAGGCATGAATGGAAGCCTTTATTTTGGGGCCCAATCCGAAGAAATGGCTGAAAAGATCAATGGCCGATTGGGTTTCTGTAGCCGGAGCAATCAATACCATTTTGGCTGATGGATTGTTGTGGTCTTCCTGGTAAAGGGATAGGGCAATACCTCCAAAAGAATGGGAGATATAGCCGTCAAATTTGCCCAATTTCTCTTCCAGCACCCTGATCATTTCGGCATATTCAGGCGCAGTAGTGGTCTTTCCCTCACTTTTGCCATGAGCTTTTCCGTCCATCGCCACTACACCATATCCTTTGTTTAGCAAAGGGGTGACATACCGATCAAAGTTGTAGGCCCTTGATTCGAAGCCGTGTAAAATCAGGATTTTCTTATTGGCATCCGGATTCCATCGGTAACCCTGAATGGTTAGACCGTCAACTTGTACATCAAACGCTACGGCTTGCTGAAAAATGGGGGGTGCCACATTCCTTGGTTTTCTGTACGGCGTACAAAATATCTTGAAAGCAATGGATGCTCCCCATTGGGGTGAAATGAGAGAGGCTAGTTTAATACTTGATTTTAGGGAAAATAGGGTCAGCTTCTCTGCTGTAGTCATGTTTGTATATTATGCTCAATTGCAAATATACAGCAGTGCTTTTTGGGGAGACAAGGTAATTATTACGAATAGACTAACTTTGTTATCATTCAGTATGCAATTATTAGAAAAATTAGCGCAAGTAAAATTATTGGTGTTTGACCTCGATGGTGTTTTGACCAATGGAAAGCTGTTGGTCATGCCCAATGGAGAATGGATTCGTGAGATGGACATCAAAGATGGTTATGCATTGCAACATGCGGTAAAGTCAGGATTGAAAGTTGCCGTCATTACTGGGTCGAATTCAATACCGGTAAAAGAAAGATTATCGAAGTTGGGAATTGAAATGTTTTATGAGAATACATCTCAAAAATCATTGATAATCAATAAATTGTTGATCGAATTCAACTTTGATAAATCAGCTGCACTTTTCATGGGGGATGATCTTCCAGACCTGGACGCTTTTGGTGCAGTGGGTATAAAAACATGTCCGGCCGATGCTGCACCCGAACTGCTGCAAAAGGCTGACTATATTTCCCCCAAACCCGGTGGAAATGGATGTGTGAGGGATATCATCGAAAAGACCCTCCGCACCCAGGGGAAATGGTCTGCTCCCAACAATATTCAAAGCATTTAAATGAAAGAAAATCAAACAATAAAGGGTTTCTTTCAGTTGATCAGGTATCCCAACCTTGTATTTATAGCACTGACACAATCCTTGTTTTATTACCGGATTATTGTTCCTTATCTTAAAAAAAATGGCCAATCCAACCAACTTTTGCAGGAAGCAGATTTTTTTCTCTTGCTTATCGCTTCTGTGTTGATTGCTGCTGCTGGCTACATCATCAATGATTATTTTGACATCCAGATTGACAATGTCAACAAGCCTGAAAGGTTGGTACTGGGCAAATTGATCAAAAGAAGATGGGCCATGTTACTACACCTGGTCTTGTCTTTGGCAGGGCTCTTTCTCACTGCAATCGTGTCAATGCACCTCAATAATCTGTTGTTGTTGGCGCTTAATTTTTTAAGTGTTTTGATGCTGTTGCTTTATTCTTCCACTTTCAAAAAAAGGTTGCTGATTGGCAATCTCATCATTTCTGTTTTAACGGCATGGGTAGTGGGGGTTTTGTTCATTGCAGAAATAAGGCTGAACGATATTGCCTACATGCAATTGCATCAGGCAGCACTGGGGAGTCTTTATAAAGTGACCTTGGTTTATGCTGGTTTTGCCTTCATTGTTTCACTGATCAGGGAAGTGGTGAAAGACATGGAAGACATGGAGGGCGACAGGCGTTTTGGATGTCAAACCATGCCCATCTCCTGGGGGATTCCAGCCACCAAAATATTTGTGGCTGTTTGGATCTTTGTTCTGGTTGGACTTTTGGCTGCCATTGCTTTTTATGCCATGTTGAATTCCTGGTCATGGCCTTTTTATGCACTATCCTTTGCCATGATTGTTCAGTTTTACTACACGTTAAAAAAGTTATACTACGCCCAGTTGGCTGCTGATTTTGCCAAAATCAGCAAAGAGCTGAAACTGGTCATGCTGGTAGGTATCCTTTCCATGTCATTTTATTTTTTATCATGAAGAAGTTGATATTGGCCTCAGGCTCTCCAAGAAGAAAAATGCTGATGGAGTGGGCAGAATTCAAATTTGATGTGCTTGTATCAGATGCCGAAGAGTCCTTTGATCCTGGGGATTCTCCTGCCAATATTGCCATCTCTATCGCTCAAAAAAAGATCCTGGCAGTACTGGATCTACAAAAGGTTGATCTATCCGATTCAATCATTGTTGCCGCTGACACGATTGTTGTATTGGAAGGTGAAATCATCGGAAAGCCAGTAGACAGGGCTGATGCGATTGGCATACTGACGCGTTTGTCAGGTAAAAAACACCAAGTGATCACTGCCGTATGTGTTCAGGATGACCAGAAAAAAGTAGCTTTTCATGATACCACCCATGTAAGTTTTCATGTGCTTTCTTCAGAACAGATCATCCATTATGTAGACCATTATAAGCCCTATGACAAGGCAGGGGCCTATGCCATTCAAGAGTGGATCGGCGTTATAGGCATACAATCCATTGAGGGTGATTTTTACAATGTCATGGGACTGCCTGTCAGCAGACTGGTGCACACACTGAAAGAATCTTTTTTGTAAGCCAGTGGCCTATTTCCAATTGAAGTCTACTGAAAGTTGAATGTCTGGATGAATGCTTTCTTTCACCGGGCAAGTCCATGCAATTGTCTCAAGCCTTTGTTTTTCTTCGGCTGAAAAGGTTTGTTCTGCTGGCCAGATAAAACGA
>JBIJAE010000124.1:0-5332 GCA_044345895.1 Chitinophagaceae bacterium | reverse complement strand
ATCAGTTTGAATTTGAGCATCATTTTTCATGCGGTTATCATTTTATTGGTTTAAAAATAAATGGCTGTAAAAATATGGCCATCAGTACCCAATAAAGAGGATGCAGGTCATTCCATTTGATGAATCGCATCAGTTAAGACAAGACAACAGTATTAGCAAATCAAACAATCTGTTGGCAATGTCACCCGGTATAGGTTCTTGTATTTCTGTGCAGCGGTAAATAATTGGCAATTTGGATTTTCACCGGCCCATGAATGGCTGTAAAACAAACTTATGGATGGAGATCAATTAATCGATTGCCCTGTTCAGGAAATCAACCAATGGCATCATGGTTTCAAAATGATCAACAACTTTATTAGCCAATTCCTTTCCGGTAAGTTCATTATCCCCGACTGCTGTCATCACAACAAAACTTTTCAGTTTCAACAATTCTATGGCTGGATTTTCAGCTTCATACCCTTTGGGTGGTCTTGTCAGTTTTTCGCTTTCGTTCAATGATCCGAAACTGGCTTTGAATTTTTTCTTGTTGATGATCTTGCTGAACGCTTCAAAATTATAATCGATTTCCTGCCTGATCTTGTTCAATTCAGGCGCCATGGGCATCCAGAATCCTCCGCCAATGAAGCTCTCCCCTGGTTCAAGGTGAAAATAATAACCAGCACACTGTACTTTTTTGCCACCCTTGCTGAAACTGGCACCCATATTGGTTTTATAAGGGTCTTTGTTTTTGCTGAACCGTACATCCCGGTTGATCCTGAATACACACTGTTTCGGTTCAAGGTCTATCAGGCTGTCATCAATTTTTTTCATCCTGCCCAGCACTTCCCCAACAAAATCAAGGTAATTGTCTTTTGCTGCTGAATAGTGTTGCCTGTTTTCATCAAACCATTCTTTGCTGTTGTGCTTTTTAAGCGCGGTCAAAAATTGTATGGTGGAAGGATTGATCATCTTGATTGCTTTTGGAATTGGTATTCAGGTGATGTATTCAGTAACAGCTAACAGAACAAAGATAAGCCTCTGGTGATTTTCTTTAACAACTACCCTGAGCGTACAATTCTATGGGGTCGCAGTTTTGTGCGACCTTTGCTTTTAGATTCATTGAAAAATCATACATTTATTTCTTTGATGTGTATTTTATTCAACCCGCTACAATGACCAAATTCAACATTTTCCTTGCCTTCTGCCTGCTATTCATCAATGCCTCAGTGAATGCCCAGTCTTCTGCTGAAGAACAGTGGGAGTCCATGTTCAATGGCAAGGACCTGAGCAAATGGAAGCCCAAAATCAGGAACCATGCTGCGGGTGACAATTTTGGAAACACGTTCAGGGTGGAAGATGGCAAACTGGTTGTCCGTTACGATGCTTACGACAAGTTCAATGAAAAATTTGGGCACCTTTTTTACTATAAACCCTTCAATTATTACCGCATCAGACTTGAATACAGGTTTGTAGGAGAGCAAGTAAAGGAAGGTCCGGGTTGGGCCCTGCGCAACAGTGGCATCATGGTGCACGGACAAACCCCTGAAAGCATGGGGAAAGACCAGGATTTTCCTGTATCCATCGAAGTGCAGTTATTGGGCGGAGACGGCAAGAACAAAAGAACAACCTGCAACTTGTGTACGCCAGGAACCAATGTGGAGATGAATGGAAAATTGTTTACCCCACATTGCATCAACTCCAACTCTGAAACCTACCATGGAGACCAATGGGTGAGGGCAGAAGTGCTTGTGTTGGGTGATTCTATAGTAAAACATTTTGCCAACGGCATGGAAGTCTTGTCTTACCAAAAACCGCAGGTGGGCGGCGGAAATGTTGATGGTCAGGAGGTTAAATTCGGCCAACCTGGGCAAATGCTCAAGGGTGGCACCATTTCCTTGCAGAGCGAAAGCCATCCTGTTGAATTCAAGAACATCGAAATCCTTGATCTTGAAGGCTGTATGGATCCCAAGGCCATCAATTACAAGTCTTATTACATTCATTCAAAGCCAGCGGATTGCAAGTATAAAAAGGGGAAATGATTGAATGAACAATTATCTGTTGGTAGACGACGATCAGATCTTTCTTTTTTTGCATGAGCACATGATCAGGATTGCAGATCCTTCTGCAACAATCATGACCATCCAATCCAGCGTTAAAGCAGTTGCATACCTTGAAGACCTGATCCAGGCTGGCCAAAAATTGCCTGACTGCATCCTGGTAGACCTGAACATGCCCGAGATGAACGGGTTTGAATTTTTGGAGTATTGCAACCAATACATTGCAGGCCCCATGCGCCATGTTCACATTTATATGGTCACCTCATCCTTGTATGAATCTGACCGTAAAAAAGCACTCTCTTTCTCATTTATCAAGGGTTTCAGGGAAAAACCATTGAGCAAGGAGATTGTCACTGAAATGCATGACCTGATGCTACAGGAGAAAGCCAGGCAACAATAGCGGATTAATTTTACTACTGTTCTGGTTCCTGTACACTGAGATCGGCTGATCAAAGAATTTTAGTGATTTTCTTTTTTATTGATAACTCCTGCCCAGTGTATCGCAAGCTGCTTTCAGCAGGGAAGAATTGTCGTTTGTATCCTGCCCCATTTCCCACATCATGATACCGGAGCCCTGTGTATTGCCCAGGATTGCTTTTCTTTTTACGGTAAGTTGTCCGTTATAGTAGATGGTGTATGCCGGAAAACCCGTGGCTGAAACAGTTGCTGAGTCTGAATTTGCTGCCCCACCTTTGCCAAGAATAGCAGCATAAGTTTGTACTGTACCCGTTTGGGTGATGCCACTTGCACGGCCATAGGCGGGAATGCCCAGGACCGCTTTTCTTTTTGGCATTCCTGCTGTATTGATCCAGTAATTCAAACTGGTTTCTGCAAGCTTGAGGTCGCTGTGGTGCCTGAAGGGAACCGTTGTACTGAAATCATCATAGGCCATGATGTTGAAAAAATCAACATGTTCTCCTTGTAGCAATTCCTTGGTAATAGCATCCCTGTATTGGCCTGCATACTTACCACTTGCGATGGCGGCAGACAGATAATATTTCCCGTCTACGTGTAAACTATCGCCCAATTCCTGCATGAGTTTTGTAAATGTTGTGGCGGTCCCATCTGCAGTTGAAGGGTATTCCCAGTCAACATCAATTCCATGCAAGGCATTTGTTCTGACCAGCAACATGGCTTGTTTCACAAAGGTATTTCTGCCAGCCGGAGTAGCAGCCATCTGTTGCCAATCTGTTGTAGATCCGAAGATGGATAGAAATACTTTTGCTCCATTGCTTTTGGCCTTGTTTGCAACAATTCCAAATACAGTTGGATTTTGAACCACAATATTTCCGCTGGAGGAAACAGTGCCAAATGCATAGTTGACCACGTTGCACATTTTGAACTTCTGGTCAGGGATAGCATTGGGGTCTCTGTAGGATGGAAAATATCCTGCAACAATGCTTCCCAATGCCGGTGGCGCTTTGATGACAGGTGCAGGTACGACAGGTGGTGTAGTTCCTCCGCCCTGCGGAGCTTTGATTTCAGCTTTTTTACAGGCATTGAATATGGCAGCAATCATGATCAATTGTGCCCAGCGTTTGTTGATGCTCATGTGATTGTACAGTTTCATTCCTTGATTAAAATCCAATTTTTGCTTCATTGATCCGCTCGGTAGGGTTCATGATACAGGTAAGCATGGAGCCATCCTTGAAAAGTTCTACAATGCGGTAGCCTTTGTAATCGGTTCCCCAGTTGCCGCCAACATGGCTGTCAAACATATATGGAATTCCGTCCTGCCATTTGATGTTGTCCTGGTCATGCTCATGACCATGGAATACGGCACGAAGGTTTTTTTGCTTTTTGACCAGTTCAACAAATGGGGTTGATTCAATGGCATGCTTTGTCCATTTGATAGGAGGAATGTGAATGAACAAGAGGATGTTTGCTGCATCCTCGTGCTCTTCAAATTTTTTGGCCAACCATTCAAGGTCGGGCGGGAGGTATTCGCCTTTCTTGTTTGAGGTGGAGGCAAACAAGAGTACATTCTTCTTGATGACCACATCAAAGTTCAATGGGCAATTCCAGGCAGTTTCCCATTCTTCTTTGGTTGCCAGGTCATGGTTGCCTTGCGTTACGTAATATTTGAAGGAAAGTTTATCCAGTGTTTTTTTGGCACCTCCAAAAAAGCTGATGTCATCGTGTACGATATCGCCATTGATCACCCCAAAATCAAATGCATTGGATTGGTGCATGGCATTCATGTGGCCCACTGCTGTGTCGAGGTATTCTTGGAAGGGTGTTTTTGCCTGTCCGAAATGGATGTCTGACCCAATGGCAAAACGCAGGATGGGTTTTCTTTTTTCAAAACCACTGAGGTCGGTTGCGAGCAGCGATTTGCCATTGACAAGCAGGATGGCAGTAGAAATGCCTTGAATAAAGCGCCGGCGATTGATCATCGTTTGTTGTTTTGGAGGCCAAAAAATACAACAAAAATGTCAATTGCTTGCCAACTGAAATGGGTTATTGGTTGGAGAACACTTTTTTAAGCAAATCCGTTGTTCTGGCCATGGGATCTTTCCTGATATTTTTTTCTTCCATGGCTATTTGCGTAAAAATTCCCTGAAGGGCTTTCTCGGTCACATACCCACTGAGGTCTGGATTGATTTTTTGAAAACTTACCCTGTTGTAAGCACTGATCATGGAAGCCCAGTATTTTGTAGCTCCTGTCTTTTCAAGCGATGCATTGATCACCGGCCTGAATGCTTCGGTGAGTGGCTGGGTTGTTTTGTTCCGGAGGAAACCTGTGGCTGCGGTATCTGCTCCCCGAAGGATGCCAATGGCATCATTGACATCCATTTGTTTGATGGCGTTAACGAAAATAGGAGCCGCTTCTTTGCAGGCTTCTTCTGCACCACGGTTCATGGTCATGATGGCATCATCCACCATTTTCCCGAGCCCTGCTCCGCGCAATACCTTTTCCACTTTTTGTGCCTCTGCTGGCAGGATGATTTTCATGAGTGGGTTTCCAAAGAATCCGTTTTCTCTGGAAAGTGTTGCAGCACCTTTTTCAGCACCAATGGCCAGGGCTTCTTTCAGTCCTGATGCAATTTCCTGTGCGCCCAACTGGCCACCATTTCCTGCAACTGTTTCCTTGGCCTTTTTGATCAGGGATTTCAATTGCTGGGCATTGACGGTGGATGTTGTTGCCAAAAGGATCAGGAAGGAAATGAATATTTTCATTGGGTGATTTTTTCCGTTCCTGCAAAAATACCAAAGGCCTACCATCAATAGATCATTTGGATAGCCACTATTTGGTTAAAGTTGAAATGAAATAGTTATAAGATTCGCCCCTTGAT
>JBIJAE010000044.1:0-8815 GCA_044345895.1 Chitinophagaceae bacterium | reverse complement strand
ATCTGAACATTGATCCTTTCATCAAATACCAGGAGGTCTGCATCCATGCCAACTTTAATGGCGCCAATGCTGTCGTTCATGTTGATGATCCTGGCCGGGGTAGCGGTCATCATTTTGACGGCATCAAACAAAGGGATTTCTGCAAGGTCAATCATGGTGCGCACCAATCGGTCAGTGGTGGCGATGCTGCCGGCAAATGCAGAACGATCAGGCAATTTGGCTACACCTTCTTCTGTGATCACTTTCAGGCCACTGTTGATGTTACCCAGGATGTATTCACCTTCTGGCATCCCGGCTGCCCGCATGGAGTCTGTGATCAGTGCAGTATGGTCAGGTCCTTTGATCTTATAGACCAGTTTAAGCAATGGAGCAGGCAAATGAACGCCATCTGCAATGATTTCCACGTCCAGTGCATCATGCAAGTATCCTGCTTCCACCACACCTGCATAGCGACGCGCATTGCGCCTTACAACGCCAGACATGGCGGAGTAGAAATGCGTGAGCAGGCTGTATCCATTGTTGAAGGCCTCGAGCGCCTCTTCGTAAACAGCTTCTGTATGGGCCATGGAAGCAATGATACCCCGCTCATGCAGGATTTTTCCAAAGGCTATGGCTCCTTTTCTTTCGGGTGCCACGCTCCATCTTTTGATGGACTTTGAGTAGGCCAGAATTTCCATGTATTCAGCCGGGTCTGGATCTCTGATGTATTTGGGATCTTGTGCGCCCCGTTGGTTCATGGCAAAATAGGGCCCCTCCAGGTGAATGCCAACAAAGCTGGAACCCTGTGTATTTTTCTCTTTCGCTTTTTCATAAACATCAAGCACCTGAAGAATGCCTTCTTTCTCTGCAGTAGTGGTGGTTGGCATCATGGAAGTGGTGCCATGTGCCGCATGAAGGGCTGCAATGGCCAGAAATGCCTCTTCAGTTCCATCCATGAAATCATGTCCACCGCCACCATGCACGTGGATGTCCACAAAGCCTGGAGAAATGTATTGGCCTTTGGCATCTATGCTGATGGCATCGGGGTAGTCAACATCATGTTTTTCTACACCAATGATCTTGCCCTCGTTCACCAATACGGTTCCATGCTCAACAATGCCGTCGGGTAAAATGAGTTTTCCGTTGTGAATCCTGTATTGTTCCTGCATGTTTGGGCTTTGTCTTGCTACAAAGGTGATCTTTTTGGCCTCAGACCTTCAAAAATATTTTCTTTTGGTAGAGAAAATAAAGGAAAATCCATTTTACGAGAACAACTGAAATAGCCATCGCTACTGCGTTGTAGGGATCGCCCATGAGATCGCCCAGCCATTGGAAAAATCCTTTGTTGGCATAAGACCAGCTGATGAATTTGCCCGACATATAAATCAGGATGGAATTCATGCCAATCACTTTGAAAAAGAACGCCCATTTTTTGTATTCCAGCACATCGATGATGTAGTGAAAAAGCGCAAACAACAAAAGGCTGAGCCCCACCGTATGCATCACAAAAGAACTGGACCATAGGTTTTTGTTGATGGGAAAGTCGAGGCTCCAGACTTGGGCGATGATCAGTGCACATAAGCCTGCAAGTGCCATCATTCCAGATTTTTTGAGGGATGTATGGTTGTGGTGCTTGAGGTAGTTTCCTGTGATGATTCCTGCAAGGGCAGAGCTGATGGCAGGGATATTGTTGAAAAGACCCACGGTATCATGAATACCCCTGGATAATTTTCCTGGTAGCACAGTCCTGTCGAAATAAGAAGAGAAATTGCCCGCTTCGGTGAGGTCTCCCGGCGGGAAACCCGGCGCCGAAGTGAATTTCATCAACAACCAGTATCCGATGAGTAGCGCAGTAAACCAAATGACCTGCGTTCTTTCTTTGGTGTAGAGATAGATGATGGCACCCAACATGGTGGAGATACCAATCCTGCCCAGCACACTCATGAACCGTATATCGCTGATGGGCCTGAGCTGGAGTCCATTGTTGTAAATGATTCCCAGCAGCACCAGAATCATCCCCCTTTTGATGACCCGCCAGAGCAATGCATTTTTGGGCTTGCCCTCTTCTATCGCTCTTCCCAAAGCATAAGGCGTGGAAACCCCGGCAAGGAAAATGAAGAGCGGGAAGATCAGGTCATAGACCGTAAACCCATTCCAAACAGGATGCTCAAATTGCGCGGATAATCCTTCCCAGAATGGATGATGGGTGATGGATGCCATTTCATGAAAAACCTCCTCCGCACCAATGATCCAAAACATGTCAAAGCCCCGCAGGGCATCGAGGGAATAAAGTCTTTGTTGTATGGTTGGAGAATTGTTCATGGCATTCAGCAGTTCGGTTCAATGAATGTAAGAAAAACAAGGCTTTTTTACGTGATTTTTTGATGAAAAAACGGGGATAAAACGGCATAAAAGCATACTACAACAGTACTCCAATATTTCCCTCAATTGTAATTTTAAGGTATAGAATAATGTTCACAAAAAGAGAACATTTATAAAAAATCACTATCTTTGCATGAGGGTTCATTTGATAAGGCGAGAGACACTTGAGGCGTATGGTAGATTGAATCCTTTGGCAAGAAATGCGCTTGAAGTGTTCTTATCAAAGGTCAGGTATGCTGACTGGAGTGTTCCTGCCGACATTCAAATTTTTTTTAAGGATGCTGATATTATTGGCAGGGGGACAAACAGGATAATCTTCAATATCAATGGCAACAGATATCGGCTGATTTGTAAATATGTATTCGGGGCAAAGCAGGTTCATCTGTTTGTATGTTGGATAGGTACACATGCCGAATATGATTTCATTTGTTCAACTGGTAAACAATACACCATCAATATTTTTTAATGCAATGAAAGAACTGAAATATACATTGATCAAGAGCAAGCATCAATATAAAATGTATTGTGATTTGCTGGAAACCTTTGTCTCCATGCCTCATGTTTCGAGCTCAATGCAAGATGAAATTGAGTTGTTGACCCTTTTGATTGAAAAATGGGATCAGGAACATGGTCAGTTTATGGATTTGGATCCCGTTTCATTGTTGAAATCTTTTATGGATGCTCACCATATCAAAGCAATAGAACTTTCAGGTATACTCGGTATCAGCAGAGGGTATATGTCTGATATACTCCATTACAAAAAAGGCTTGTCGAAAGACGTCATTCGTAAATTGTCAGCTTATTTCAAAGTGCGCCAGGATGCATTCAATAGGGCCTATGACCTCAAGCAGCAAAGTCAACTTCAAACATCTTCCTGATCTAAATTAAATCTTCGGCTCCCATCCCTTTTCATACTCCCTGCTCCAAAGCTTCATGGCTTCCTTGTCGTTGAGGATTCTGCCATTGCTTGGATCAACTTTGAGGGCTCTTCCCGTGCGTTGGGAGATGTTGCCGAGTTGAACCAGCAGCGTGCTTTGGTGCCCACTGAGAATATCAGAATTCAATTGAGTTCCTTTTTTGATGGCACTGAAAAAATTCTGGATATGCATGGCGTCCAGTTCCATGCCAGGGCCAGTTCTGTCAAGTGCATTGGCGGTGATATCATTTTTGACTTCTTTTACCAGCTTGCTCTTCAGGTCGAATATCTTGTAGGAATTACCACTTTCAATAAGCAAAGAGCCTGTTTCACCATAAAAAATCACGCCAACGGAACTTCCTTCAATGGATTTACCGTTGCAGGACCTTCCTTCCCAACTGATGAGGGTATTGTTGGCAAACTCCAGGTCGATGACCTGAGTATCGGGGGTTTCCCAATCGTCTTGGTAACGATAACGACCACCTGCAGACGTAACCCTGGTGGGATAATCTACACCCAGTCCCCATCGGGCCAGGTCAACCATGTGGGTGCCATTGTTCAAGGCTTCACCGGTTCCCCAATTCCAGAACCAATGCCAGTTGTAGTGGATGAGGTTGTCCTTGTATGCCCGGCGTGGCGCAGGTCCTTGCCAGAGGTCGTAGTTCAGCCAGGAAGGCACTTCTGTAGTTTTGCCTATGCCAATGGATTCCCTGTTGTTGGTGTACCAGGTTTTTGCATAGTAGGGTCTTCCAATCACGCCTGCATGCAGCTCTTTGATGGCCGCGATCACATTGGGCCAGGACCTGCGCTGGTTGCCCATTTGCAACAATTTGTTGTGTTTTGCTGCAGCCTTTACCAGCATCTCACCTTCATTGGGGTTGTGGCTGCAGGGCTTTTCAAGGTAAACGTGTTTTCCTGCCGCAACGGCCAGCATGGCGGCTGGCGCATGCCAGTGGTCTGGAGCGGTAACAATCAGCAAATCAAGGTTCTTGTCTTCCAGGGCCTTTCTGAAATCGCCCTCTGCCTTTGGCCTTTTTTGTTGTGCTTTTTCAATGGCATTGACACATTTGTCAGAGGCCCTGCTGTCTACATCACATACATACAACATCTCGCATTCTTTCTGTGAAGCGAAATTGGTGCCCACAGCCAAGCCACGGCTGTTCACGCCCATGACTGCAGCAGTAATCTTTTCATTTGAACCAAGGATGTTGCGGTACTGACTGGCAGAAAACCCTGGGAGGATGCCTCCAAAGGCAATGGCAGCAGAGGCTGCAGATGTTTTTTGGATAAAGCTTCTTCTTGAACGACTCATGATGGAAGATTTAGTTGTTGAATGATCTTGTTGGCTTTTTTGAGATGGGTATCGTATACATCCTTCAGCTGAATGGCCTTGCTGCCCTTTCGTTTGCTCTCATCGGCGGCTTCCATGAAGGTGTAGATTTCCAGTGTTTCTTTGGGGGTGATGGGCAGGTTGCCAGTTTTGAAAAAAGCAATGATCCTGTCGAGCAGGTTGTCATAACCTTTGTAAGGGCCCAATGTTATGGGTCCCTTTTCTCCATAGGCTGTACCACCATATTCATGCTTCCCTGTCCGCGTACCGCGGAAGGTTCCGATCCTGCCGTCATCCCAAATACCTACCACAACATCCGTTCCTTCGGTTTGGGTACGGGTAATGGATTGGCATCCTGTGCCCATAACAGTGTAGAGTGTTTCAACACCATGGATGCCGTACCAGAAGAGATCAGGATGGGTGGGTTCGAGGGTAGCGGGGCTGAAACAGTCGGCTCCCAATATCTTTCCGACTTTACCAGAAGCCGCTTCCTGTGCGGATTCCATGTACCGCAGGGAGGAGCTGGAGAAAAAAGGAACCTTGAGTTTTTCGGAGAGGGTGTACAGGGCAATCGCATCCGTGAGGGTGCCGGCTACTGGCTTGTCAATGAACATCGGCTTACCTGCTCTCATCACTTCTAATGCCTGTTGCAGGTGCGGCCTTCCATCGTTTGTTTCCAATAAAACAAAATCAACTTTCTTGAGAAGCGCTGCGATGGAGTCCACGATCTCCACGCCCATCCTCTTCACTTCCTCAATATAGCCGGGGATTCTTTTGGTCGAAGATTCAATATCGGCGCTTCCAGGTGGATAAGCTGCCACCACCCGAAATCCTTTGTATTTCTCAGCTGCGCCTGCAGCATTCAATGCCTTGGTAAAGGCAATGCTGTGTGAGGTGTCCAGACCGATGATGCCGATTCTTCCTGAGTCGACAAGCTTTGGGTTTGATTGTATCCAACTGGATAATCCCAACGCCATTCCGGACATACCAGCATCACGCATGAAGCGCCTGCGGTTGATTATTTTCATGAGCAATCGTTTGTTTGCATGAGTAAGTTAAAAATAAAAAGACAATTGCTGTAAAATCAGTTTTGTTTTGCCAACTGCTAAAGGCTTATTCTTAGTTTGATATCAGCAATCCTGAACCCCCTGCTTTTTACAAGCTTTGCTTCTCCTGATTGTTCGTTCAGCAATGGATTGGTATGATTGAAATGAATGAACATGATCTTTTCTTTTTCTTTGGCCGGGAGAGAATCAAATAGCTGCATGCTTTCTTGTACCAACGGATGTGGGATTTCTGTGATGTTGCGGTTGCCTACCTCAGCTGCGCTGAAGAATGTGCCATCGATCAATGCATAGTCCACTTCTTTGATCAGTGATACAATGTCTGTCCGCCATTTTTCCCACTTGTCTATATCAGGGATAAAGAGCAATTTCTTGTGCGGTCCTTCAATGATGAATCCCACCGTTTCAGAAAATTCATCCCGGTGCGGTACAAGAATAGGCTTTACCTTGAGCGATGGGCTGATGCTTTCCCATTTCCCTTCTGACAAGGGGTTGACCTGAATGTTGTTGAGTGTCACAAGCTGACTCCATGGGCCATTATTCTCTAAAAAGTTTTTCATTTTGGGCATGGCATATACCGGCACGGCCTTGCTGTTCATGGCTTCTTTCCCCAAAAACATCAGGCCTGCATAATGCCCTATGTGCGCATGGGTAAGGAAGATGCCGTCGGGCAATTTATTTGCTGATGACGGCAACAAAGCCTTGAGCATCCTGGTTTGGGCCTCAAAATCGGGAGTCGCTTCCAAGAGGAATTTTTTGTTGGAAACCGGATCGATGAGCCCGAGGGACACTACTTTTCGGGAAGCATCAGGGTTCTTGCAACACTCTTTTTCGCAACCCATGTGGGGCGATCCGCCGTCTTGCAGGGTGCCCAGCACAACAACAAAAGGGTTCTTGTTGGGCAAATTGCCTTGCCCATTGCACAACAATCCAAAAGCAGAGAAGAACATCAGGAAATACAGCTTCATAGCAGTGATTGAATTGTTAAATTATGTTATTTGTTCAATATCGGGGAAGGATTATATTTGAAATGGACATCTATTTACATGTAAACGATTACTCAATTAAAAAAACACAACATGAAAAAATTATTCTCCATTTTGGTTGCCATGACAGCCCTGGTTTTTTCCCTTCAAGCACAACCTCCAGGTGGCGGCGATCCTGAAGCCATGAAGGCAAGGATGAAAGAGCGTATCAAACCCATGCTGGTTCAACAAGCCGGTGTGTCTGATGTTGAAGCCGATAAGATCCTTGACATCAATTTTGATTTTCAAATGAAGTCAAGGCCCATCCGCATGGACCAGGCGCTCAGCGAAGACGACAAGAAAAAGAAAATGAAAGAGGCTGAAGACGCACGCGATGCTTCAATGAAAGCCATTCCATTGACAGAAGAGAAAATGGTGAAGGTGAAAGCCTTTTACGAAGAAATGAGGAAGAGGCAACAAGAGGGAAGAGGTGGACAAGGCGGTGGTCAGGGCCGTGGTGGAAACCAGCGTTAAACCATAAACAAGATCTTTCAATCTTGAGGGGTTTGGTCATTCTTTTGTGCGACAGAGAATAATTTCTCCGATTCACAACAGAAGCACCAAACCCCTTTTTTTTTCTGTAATTTCAAGCAAACGTTTTGCCATGAACAGTCGCCGCGATTTTATCCAAAAGCTCTCAGCTCCCATCATTGCCCTGCCATTTATCAGCAGCATGAAGCCTGCTGAAATTCCCTACGATGGCCCTGTATTGCGCGTTGCCATCATGGGTTTGGGTGGATATGCAACCCGTGTGGCTGAGGCCATGTTGGCCTGCAAGAAAGCCAAGCTGGTGGGGCTGATCAGCGGAACGCCCTCTAAAATCAAGACCTGGTCTGAGAAATACACTATTGATGCAAAGAATTGTTACGACTATACCAATTTCGATGCCATCAAGGACAATCCTGATATCGATGCCGTCTACATCATCACCCCCAATGCGCTGCACAAAGAACAGGCCATCAGGGTCGCTAAAACAGGCAAGCATGTTATTGTGGAGAAGCCCATGGCATTGAATGCCAGGGAGGCTGAAGAAATGATTGATGCCTGCAAAAAAGCGGGTGTTCATTTGTTGGTGGGATACAGGATGCATTTTGAACCCAAGACCCTGGAAGTGATCAGGATGCGGAATGCGGGCGAGTTTGGAAAGATCAAGTTTTTCCAGGGATTAACAGGGTTTCGGAGCGGTGATCCCAAGCAATGGCGGCTGAACAAGGCCTTGGCTGGCGGCGGTTCCATGATGGACATTGGCATCTATTCCATCAATGGCATGCGCTACATGATTGGGGAAGAGCCTCTCTGGGTCACTGCGCAGGAAACAAAAACCGATCCTGTAAAATTTGCAGAAGGGGTAGACGAAACAATTCAGTTTCAGGCGGGCTTTCCCAGCGGAGCCATTGCTTCCTGTTTGTCCAGCTATGGGATGAGCAACCTGGATCGGTTTTTCCTTAATGGAGAAAAGGGATTTGCAGAAATGCAACCCTCCACCGGCTATGGTCCCATCAAGGGAAGAACACACAAGGGTGAATTGACACAACCGCACCAGGCCCACCAGACCATTCAAATGGAAGAATTTGCTTCCATCATCCTGGAAGGCAAAAAGCCCATTGTGCCTGCAGACGGAGAAGAGGGATTGAAAGACATGAAAATCATCGATGCCATTTACCAGGCCGTGAAAACTGGAAAGCGGGTAAAACTGGCTTAGCGGCTATTTTGAATAAACATACACTTCATCATGAATGCTAGGTGTGTTTTCAACATAGGCAATCAGATCCATTTCACTGGTCCTGATCAGCAGCCAATAATGTGCACCTAAAAATTTCACTTCCATTACTATGCCTTGGACTCCTTTTGACGGGTCTTGGCCAACCCCAATTTTTTCAGGACGGATAAAAATGGTTTCCCCTGTTTCTTCCACCCCAAAGTGTTGGTAAAGCATATTTTGCTCCGGTGAAATCAGGTTGTACTCTCCCAGCAGTCCGGCAATGTATTCATCTTTGGGGTTCGAATAGACTTCTTTGGGCGAACCCTGAAAGACCAGCTGCCCATGCTTCATGATCAGGAGCTCATCTGCCCATGACAATACCTCAACAGGGTCATGGGAGACCAGTACACAGGTGAT
>JBIJAE010000187.1:0-3935 GCA_044345895.1 Chitinophagaceae bacterium | reverse complement strand
TACAAGCCTCTGGTATTGTAGGCCAGCATTGTATGCATAACCTCTTGAGCTGAAACCATCACCATGGATGGGGCTCCAGGAAATGTAGGAATAATCATTCAGGAAGTCGAAGTTCAATGCAGAGCGAACTTTCAATCCTTTGGCTGGGCTCAGTTCAACATACAAATTGTTGTTGACCCTCAATTTGTCTGAGTTGTATTGATTCTCATTCAAAGTGAACAATGGGTTGGTGTAGTTATCGTCTACGATGGAGAGGTTGGGCCCCAGTCCAACCTGGTTCAAGGCTGGGAAACGAATGTTGTAGCCGGTAACATTGGTTGCATCGAAGGGGTTTACGTTTGGCAACATGCGCAAAGCAGATGCCATGGCACCGCTGAGTGCATTGGTTCCATTGTTCTGGTCGTTGTCAATTTGCCTTGACAAGGTCAGGTTGTTGCCGATTTTGACATATTTGTTGATCTCGTTATCAAAGTTGAACCTGATACGGTAAGCTTTGTTCTCGTTGGAAATAAGAATACCCTTTTGATCACTGTAGTTAAGAGAAAAGAAATAAGTGCTTTTGTTGGTGCCGCCAGAAAAACTCAGGTTTTGCTGATTAACGAAAACATTCTGGTTCATCACCAGATTTTGCCAATCGTATGTTTTGCCATCACCTGCACTTGCCCAACCGGTCAATCCTTGGTTGGTCCTTTTTTCATTTGAAATTTCTACGAACTGGGCGTTGTTCAGCATCTCATAGGTATTGAATGCTGATGTGAAACCAAAAGTTGCGTCGTAGTTTACCTTCATCGCTCCACCCTTGGTTCCTTTTTTGGTGGTAATCATGATGACACCATTGGCGGCCCTTGAGCCGAAAATCGCTGTAGCCGATCCATCCTTCAACACCTCAATATTCTCAATATCATTTGGGTTGATGTCTCCCAATGCATTCGAGTTGGTTGCTGCAGCAAGGTTTCCTGTGATAAAAGGAACACCATCCACTACGATAAGTGGAGATTGGTTGCCTGTAACAGAATTGATACCACGGATACGGATACGTGCAGGCGTACCTGCATCTCCACCAGCGTTAACAACCTGCACACCAGCTGCACGACCAGCCAATTGCTTGTCTACAGATGGGGTTACCAACTGAGCAAATTCTTTTGCATCAATTTTTGACGCAGCTCCTGTGAACGCCTTTTTTTGCTGAACACCGTATCCTACGACTACAACCTCAGAAAGTGATCCTGATTCGCGTGTAAGACTGATGTCAACAGCGGCACGGTTGCCAATTTTTGCGTCTGCATCCTGGAATCCTACAAAGGAGAATCTCAGGGTGTTCGCTGTTTGACCCAACTGAATGGAGTAAACTCCTTTTTCATCGGTCATGGTCTTGGCTTTCCCGCCAACTTCTGAAACTGTTACGCCAGAAAGAGCCTCACCATTGGAATCGGTGACCTTTCCGGTAATTCTCTTGGTGCCTTGTGCGGCAGCAAACCCCACAAATAGCACAAGAGAAAAGAGGAACAAACCTAGTTTTCTCATGATTTAAATTTTAGTTAATTAAATAAGTAGACAAATTTAAATATTTTAACAGGGTTAATATTCTGTTAATATCAATATATTTGACAAATATCTTTAGAAGTCACATTAATAATAATTATGAATAATGGCTGACTGCGCCGCTTCTTATGCAAGCCGGGAAATGGTTATTAAATCAAAGAAATCCCAACTCCAGCTTGGCCTCTTCGCTCATCAGGTCCTTGGTCCATGCAGGAGACCATGTAATTTCCACAAAAACATCATTGATGCCCTCTATTTCCCTGATTTTTTGGTCCACTTCATGGGGAAGTGATTGTGCCGCGGGGCAACTGGGTGCTGTGAGGGTCATGATGATTTGCACATTGTTGATGGGCACAACATTGACTTCATAAATCAGACCAAGCTCCCAGATATTGACGGGCAACTCAGGATCAAAAACGGTTTTGATTTTTTCAATTACCTGTTCTTTTATTTCTTCTGAAGTCTTCATTTTAATGTGTTGTTGTTTTCTGTTCTAAGGACGTTGCTTGAGCAACTTCTTGCTCTCTTCTCTGTATATGGCGATATAATGGGTTCTGATGTAATCAGGCTCCATTTTTTCTCTTTTTCCAAGGTCCAACTGAATTTTTTTGGAGGGGAGCACAGGCATGTGGCAATCAATGCAATTGCTTTGTAAAGTACCCATTCCTTCAGCTTTTACAGTACAAGATACCTGGTGCTTGCCACCATGGCAGTCCATGCATTTTTGAGAGAAAAGCTTTGGATCATTGTATTCTTCCTTGTGTACATTGTGGCAAGAAGAGCAGTCCATCTGTGCTGATGCCGTAAAGCATTTGCTAGCAGCCAACAATCCGTATTGGTTTCCGTGCACATCAAGTGTATCTGCCTGGTTGCTGACTGGGTTGGCTACCGAAAACGCATCCAATTTCATCCCAACTTTAAAGCTGAAGGGTGGTTTGATTGCTTTTCGCATGCCTGAGTGGCAAAGTGCGCATCCATCAAGCCTAATTTGCCGTTCCATGTTTGCTGTATTGACAATAAACTTACCAACGCTGTCTGTTGGATTTTTGATGTGGTGGCTGATGTGCGCACTGCCTTCACCATGACATTTTTGACAGCCAATGCCGAGCACGATTGATTTTTTATCATACTCATTTCCTTCCCCATTGGGATTGGTTGTCTTGGCCGCAGTAGCGTGGCACTCCAAACAGTTGAGGGATATTGGTCTATCGAAATAGGCAAGGTTTGGAAACCCAGGGCTGTTGCACCATGACTGGGTTCTGGCATAATAAGATATTGGAAGTTGAAAGAGATTGTTTTTATTCCAATACAAATAAGACTGTCCTTTTCTTCCCGATCCGATGACAATGTCAAATGAAGCCCTTTGTATCTCTTCTCCACTGATTCTCGAGGATTGAAACAGTTTTTTATTTTCTTTGAGCATGTCAACATGCATGAATAGGTTATAGTGGAAACTATTGTTGTTGTTGTCGAAACTTCCTTTGATGGATTCGCTGCTTGCAGCTCTTGAGTCTATAGCATGTGCTGTTTTTGCATAGCTGTCATAAATTTCCTGATGGCAGTTTCTGCATGCGGTCTCTTGCAGGTTGGCACTGGCTTGTTTGCTTGGCAGTTGTGTGATGAAAAAAAGGTTGGTGGCCGCGATGGTTGTCATCAAGGTTAAAACTACCAGCCACTTGTACCATTTTTTATTCACTGGGCTTTCATTGAATTTTTTTTCCTTACTCTACATTTTTATTCTCTGCATTCACTTGCCATGCGCCTGCATCCAATTTCATCTGTTTGATCATCGCCCTCAATCCATTTGACCTTGTCTGAGCAAGATGAGAACTCAAGCCAATTGTATCGATGAAATCAAGGGGTGCATTGACAATTTCTTTGGCAGGTTGTGCATTGAGTACTGTGATCATCAATCCCACCAATCCCCTTACAATAATGGCGTCACTGTCTCCTGCAAAATGAACAAGGCCATCTTTCGCATACGAATGAATCCAAACACTGGACTGGCATCCTTTGATTTTGTGTTCTTCCGTTTTGAACGCCGGATCCAATGGTGCTAATTTTTTTCCGAGGTCTATCAGGTACTCGTATTTCTCCTCCCATGTTTCGAAGAGAGAGAAATCATCAATGAGTTCCTGTTCTATGTTTTTTATGGTCTTGTGGTTGGTCATTTACAAAAGCATCTTCAAAGATTTGTTAAGTGCCTCTACCAGCACATCAATTTCTTCAAGGGTATTGTATGCAGCAAAGGAAGCCCTGGTTGTTCCCACAATCCCAAGCCTGTGCATAAGGGGTTGTGTACAGTGATGGCCTGTTCTGACTGCTACACCTTGGTTGTCCAGCAGGATGGCAAGGTCTTGCGGGTGAACGCCATCAACAACGAAAGATATGAC
>JBIJAE010000186.1:0-3945 GCA_044345895.1 Chitinophagaceae bacterium | reverse complement strand
CTGGGCAAGGATGGCGAGGCCTGCGACACCTGCAATTCCTGCCAATCTTTTAACAATGGTGCTTCTTTCAACATCCATGAACTGGATGCTGCAAGCAACAACTCGGTTGATGATATCCGGGAGCTGATCGAACAGGTCCGTTTTGCGCCACAGGCAGGCAAATACAAGATCTACATCATCGATGAGGTGCACATGCTCAGCTCGAATGCTTTCAATGCATTCCTCAAAACCCTTGAAGAGCCGCCTGCCCATGCCATTTTCATCCTTGCCACAACAGAAAAACACAAGATTCTTCCTACCATCCTCTCAAGGTGTCAGATCTTTGATTTCAAGCGCATCACTCCTGCTGATATCGCTGGCCACTTAGAAGAGATTGCCACAAAAGAAAACATCAAAGCAGAACCAACCGCCCTCCATGTCATCGCCCAAAAAAGCGATGGCTGTATGCGCGATGCCCTGAGCATCCTGGATAAAATTGTAAGTTTTACCAATGCCAACCTCATCTATAGCAATACCCTCGAACACCTCAATTTGCTCGACGAAGATTATTTCTTCAAATTGCTGGACCTCCTGGACAGCGAAGACCTTCCAGGAGTGTTAACAATTTATGACGAGATTGACAAGAAAGGATTCGATGGAGACATGGTCCTGAACAACCTCTCAGAGTTTTTCAGGAATCTCCTGGTCAGCCGCGACCCAAGATCCATCAACCTGCTCCAGGTGGTGGAAGGATTCCGGAACCGGTACATCGCTGCTGCCGCATCCATCTCACCCGCCTACATGATTGGTGCCCTCAACATCCTCAATGATGCTGAAATCGGATTCAAGCAGGCCAGAAACAAGAAACTGCACGTTGAGTTCCACCTGATCAAGTTGACCCACCTCAAACAAGCCGTCACCCTGGTAGAAGATGGGAGTGCATTAAAAAAAAAACGGGTTGATGAGATAAAACCAGTTGCCTTTAAGCAAATCAGTTTTTCCCCGCAAAAGACCAAACAAACGGCCAAACTGGTCATCGAAAGTACACAGCAGACTGTTCAGCCAAAACAACCGCAACAGATTGCAACAGCTGCGCCGGACCCAGCAGAAAAACCATTGGCAAAGCCATTACCCATTGTAACCGCTTCAGCAGCACCGGCAGAAATTGTTTCAGGTGGATTGGGTTCACTGAAAAAGATCAGGGAACAGATCCAAAACAGAAAACAGGAGCAGGCGGAGGTATTTACCCTGAATGAAGAACGATTGGGCACTGCATGGGCAGCTTATTTGCAGAAACTGCAAGAAAACAACCAGGTCACCAGCCTGAGCAACCTTAAAATGGCCAAGGTAACCATCATCAATGAGCTTGTTTTTGAGATCATGGCTGATACCAGGATACAGCAGCAATTTATTGAAAGTGAAAAAGTCGGGCTTCTGATACACGTGCAGGACTTTTTCAACAATCCCAAGGTCCAGTTTTTGGTCCAGCTCAATCCATCGGCGGATGTGGAAGAAGTTGTAAAGGATCAGCCCCTGTCATTGAGAGAGCAGTATTTTAGGATGATTGAACGCTATCCCGTCATCAAGGACATGAGAGACCAGCTCAATCTTGACCTCGATTACTGAAAACCAGTGCAAATCTTTGTAAACAGACGTGCTGATTTCCCCATTTTGCCGTAATTTCGGCCTTCAAAATCATTAATTAACCTTAATATAATCAGGGATATGGCCGAAGTGATCAGGATGCCTCTCCTCAGCGATACAATGACCGAGGGCAAAATCGTCAAATGGAACAAGAACGTAGGCGATACGGTCAAAAGTGATGATGTGCTGGCAGATGTGGAAACAGACAAAGCTACCATGGAAGTGGTTGGCTATGCAGATGGCACTTTGCTGTATGTAGGCATAAAGGAGGGAGAGGCTGCCAAAATCAATGAAATCATTGCCATAGTCGGCAAGCCTGGAGAAGACATCCAAGGTTATCTTGCAGCAGAAGCGGGTGCTTCAACAGCTGCCCCTGCTCCTGCAGCCCCATCACCAACCCCAGCTGCGGCAATCAGTCAAGCGCCTGTTGTTACTCCTGAACAACTGGGTGTTACGGTGATCAGAATGCCTTTGTTGAGTGATACCATGACTTCAGGAAAAATTGTTCAATGGAATAAAAAAGTGGGAGATTCCGTCAAAAGCGACGATAACCTTGCTGATGTTGAAACAGACAAGGCCACCATGGAAGTGATTGGCTATACAGATGGCACTTTGCTGCATATTGGCGTTCCTGATGGTGAATCAGCCAAAATAAATGACGTCATTGCCATTATCGGAAAGGCGGGTACAGATATCACAGGATTGCTTGCATCACTCAAATCCAATGGAACGGCACCAGCAACTGTGGTTGCATCTGCACCAGCTGAAGTTGCAGTTGCACCAAGCACACCTGCAGCCCCTGCTGCCGTAGTAAGCGCAGACGGAAGGCTCAAAGCCTCTCCGCTTGCCAAAATACTTGCCAAAGACAAGGGCATTGACCTCTCCAAGGTCATCGGATCTGGAGATGGCGGAAGAATCATCAAAAAGGATGTGGATGACTTTAAGGCAGCACCTGTTGCAGCCCAAACCGCAGCAGCCCCAGCAGCAGCAAAAGTCCTTGTTTCAGGACAAGAAGGGTACACCGATACACAGCTCACTTCCATGCGCAAAACCATCGCCAGAAGGCTTGGAGAGAGCATGTTCACAGCACCGCATTTCTACCTTACCATGGAAATTTGCATGGACAATGCCATAAAGGCCCGTGCTCAAATGAATGAGGTAAGCCCTACCAAGATTTCTTTCCAGGATATGTTGATCAAGGCATCAGCCCTGGCATTGAAAAAACATCCTGCTGTAAACAGCAGCTGGATGGGAGATTTCATCAGAACCTATGACCATGTGCACATTGGCTCTGCCATTGCCCTGCCTGAAGGACTCATTGTTCCAGTGCTAAGGTTTGCAGATCAGAAAAGCCTCTCCCAAATTGCCCTGGAATCTAAAGAGCTTTATGACAAGGCCAGGAACAAAAAGATTCAACCACAGGACTTTACTGGAAATACATTTACCATATCCAACCTGGGCATGATGGATATTGATGAATTCACCGCCATCATCAACCCGCCAGACAGCTGTATTCTTGCCGTTGGCAAGATCAAAGAGGTCGTCATCAGGAAAGGAGAAGGCTTTACCACCACCCAGATGATGAAGGTTACCCTGAGCTGTGACCACAGAAGTGTTGACGGCGCAGTGGGCGCAGGCTTCCTGCAAACCCTCAAAAAATACATGGAGAACCCAGTTGTGATGCTGGTTTGACCTATATTTTCTACTTAAAGCCGGTCTAGCACCGGCTTTTTTATGTTATTCATATTATGCCCAATAAAAAAACCCTTGTCATCGGTGCCTCTACCAATCCTGCACAATACAGCCATCTTGCTGTAAGGAAATTGCTTGCTGCAGGGCACGAAGTGGAAGCCATAGGAAGGGAGGAATTCAGCATCGAAAAGATTTCAGTTGGCACAACAATGCTTGCTTTTGAAGAGATTGATACTGTAACGATTTACCTTAATGCAGACAGGCAAAAAGCCTACCAGGAGTATATCCTCTCTCTCAATCCCAAGCGCATCATCTTCAATCCCGGAGCAGAAAATCCAAGCTTTTTTAAAGAAGCGACCAACAAGGGAATTGAAACTATAGAGGCATGTACCCTGGTCATGCTCTCCGCCGGAACATACTGATAACATCCGTTTTTTTACGCAACTACTGCAACATTTGACTTACGGGCCGTAAGTACAAACACTCAATTTATTTTATTCGCTGGCGCATATTGAAATATGCAAAAAAAGGCAGCGTTACTTTGTTGTACAAACCAAAAAACAATAACAAAAAACAGATACCCGCAACATTGTAAAGCCCGTTTTTGATCCGATATCCAACCCAACCCAA
>JBIJAE010000185.1:0-3947 GCA_044345895.1 Chitinophagaceae bacterium | reverse complement strand
GCTATGTACAATATTTTGCCACCAACAGTGCTGGCAACACATTCGACCAAATGGCTGGCGCTACAGGTGCAAGTGATTTGCTTGGGTCTGTTTGGGCCATGCACTATTTTGGCATGGGTGAGAACCTGAACAAAATGGTGAATTGGGGAATTGAAGAAAAAAAATGGGATTATGTTGGCGTGGGATATGCCATCAGGGCATTCAGCTGGCTGGCCTTGACCAACATGTATGGAGAGGTGATCATGCGTGAAGCGTTTCGCCCTGAGCAACTTGTCTTCAAATATGACGACCAGAAAGATGTCTACGACACAGTAAGGGCCATCAGCAGACTGGCTTTGGACTATCTCAACAAAACAGGAGACAATGCCAGCCAGGCCAATCTGGCTAAAGGCGATGCCTTTTTCTACAATGGCGATGTAAACAAATGGAAAAAATTTGTTTACACCGTGATGGCGCGCTCTTTCAACCACCTGAGCAACAAAGCGGAGTACAAGCCCGACTCCGTCATCAAATATGCATTGTTGGGAATCAATGCCAATGCGGACAATGCAACCGTAAAATTTGCCAACACAGGCATTACTGGTACTTCCAATTTTTATGGCCCGTTCAGAAACAATTTTGGTGCGCTTCGCCAGACCGAATACATCGCCAATCTGATGAACGGATTGAATTCCCGTTTCACGGGTGTTACAGATCCCAGGGCTTTCTACATGCTCAGGGAAAATACCAATGGCACCATCAGGGGAATTAAACCAAACAGAGGAGCAAGCGGATTGGTTATAGCAGACCAGCCACAAAGCTTCTGGGGGCAGCCATTCAGCTCTGCTGTTGCGCCTGTATCTGATGCAGCCAGTCGCTACATTTTCAAGAACGGTTCGCCATTCCCCATCATTACTGCAAGCGAAAACAAGTTCATGCTGGCCGAGGCCTACCTCCGCAAGGGAGATCGCTCTTCTGCCAGGACAGCCTATGCAGATGGCATCAGCCTCAACATAGACCATTTGAATGCTGACTACAGTGCCGGCGTACCTGTACCCAGGCTAATTACCGCCGCCGCCAAAAATGCGTTTCTGGCCAATCCTGTTGTAGTGCCTGCGGCAGCATCGCTCTCGTTGAGCCATATCATGCTACAGAAATACATTGCCCTCTATGGTTTCGGCATGCATGAAACCTGGGTAGACATGAGAAGGTTCCACTACACTGATCTGGATGCAACAACTGGCAGCCAGGTATATGCTGATCTTGTAATGCCTACCGGAATTGATCTTTTCATCAACAACAGCGGTAAGTTTACATACAGGGCGAGACCCCGTTTCAACTCAGAGTATCTCTACAATATTGCTGAACTGACAAGGCTTGGCGCCATTGCCCTGGATTACCATACCAAGGAACAATGGTTCTCTCTGAAATAGATCACCTGATTAAAATCATCATCATGAAATCATTTATGAACATCAAATCAATCACCATAGCCCTTGCATCCATGATCATGCTGGCGGCCTGTGAAAAAGAATACAAGTCGATTCTTACCGAAGAGACCAACCTGAGCAATAGGGCATTTGTGAAATTTCACAATGGCATCATCAATTCCAACAGAACCTTTATTTACTCCGATCTGGTTCCCCTGAATGGTGCTTCCGTTGCCTATGGTACCATCTTCCCGGCCTTGTCTCCTTCCTACACTGCTTTGGCTGGGGGAACAAGGGCTATTGCGATAAGGGATACCCTGGCGCCAAGCACGCAATATCCCATCAGCTTCAGTCAGGCAATGAACTCAGGCTCTTATTATACGATTTTCGCATATGATTCTTTGAATGCACCCAAATTCAGGGTAGTTGAGGATAATATTCAGGTATTCAACGATACTTCTGCAAGGATCAGGTTTGCCAATTTCCCATTTAGCACAACCGCTATTCCAAACGTTGACATTTTCTCCCAAAAGCAGCAGGCAAATGTTTTCACCAACATCAGTACCACTGCTGTTACTGATTTCATTCCATTCAGGGCTGGCATCAGTGATACCTTGTATGTTCGTCCAACGGGTACAACAACCAACCTTACACAATTGAATGGATTTGTGCCTCTGGTAAAAAGAAACTATACCGTTATTTTCAGGGGAAGTTACCGCACAACAACAGGAGCTGCCGCAAGAACATTGGCTTCATTCCTCAGCTATTGATTCTAACTACAGGGATAATTTTTATGTTGAGCGCCGCGGGATTTCCCGCGGCGCTTTCATTAACGTAAAATCGTAACATATCCACTTCTTGATTTGCTGCCATCACCAAGGTCTATCACATAATAATAGGTGCCAGCAGGCATGGGAGCGCCATTCCGGGTTCCATCCCAGGCAACAGCATAACCAGCAGATTGAAAGATGATTTGCCCTGCAGTATTGTAGATTTCCATCCTGCAATTTTTATACTGTGCAAGAAACTGGATCTTCCAGGTATCATTGATGCCGTCCCCATTTGGCGTGAACGTATTGGGAATGTCAACGGCTGACAGTACAATTACCTGCAGTGTATCTTTAGCGCTACAACCGGTTTGTTTGTCGATGGCCTGCACAACATAACTGATGTCAACATCCGGCGTACACAAGGGATTGAGCAGGTTGGCCTGATCAAGATAGGTTGATGGGCTCCAAATAAACTGATACGCCATCGGATTGGATATGCTTGCCTCCAGCGAGGCTGCACTGCCTTTTTTGATATACCGATCAGGACCAGCATTGATCTTGGGTGCAGTGTTGATGAATGGTATCGCGTGCAGCACGGTGTCACTGGTACAGCCTTGGTCAAATGCGATCCAATGCTTCACTGAAAAAGCTGTCATTGATTTTTTATAGGCATGCAGTGCCAAGTTGCTGGACTTGCTGCTGAACTGCCGGCCATCACCAAAATCCCAAAACCATGTTGCCCCTGCAATTGAGCCTGATGGAACGGATGAAACAAACTGAAGGGTGCTGTCAACACAGGGCTTGCCGTTCTTCGTTACCGCCACTGCAGAAAGGTCAACAACAAGCACGGTTGTGGATGTATCGGCCATGCACCCATTGTCTGTTAACACTGCATACCGAATGGTCTTACTGCCCGAAGTAGTGAAAATTTTCTTTAGCTCCCTTGTATTGCCCTGGCTTCCGTCAGGAAAATCCCACTGGTGGGATGCTACATTAAACCCTTGAGCATTGTTTGTTCCCGTGAAACTGGCCTCCTTTCCCATGCAGAGCACACCCGGAGCAGTAATAACAGGCTTTGGACCTTCCTTCACCACAACATGGATGACCGTGTCTTCTGTTTTGCTGCAATTGTCAAGATCTGTTGAGGAATAAGTAACCGGAATGCTGTAGTTGCCTGCAACTGATAACCGAAGGTCTGCTGCAATGGAGTATGTATAATATTTTCTACCAAAAACCAATGCGGAATCTACCGGAAAAGGATTGTTGATGATGGAATCTGCCTTGATGTTAAGCCCGTTTGTCTTACTGAATTTCCAGTGTATCCTATTCAGCTTGTAGGCCACTTTAACGCTGGCTTTGAAGGGAGTATTGATGCAGGTAAAACTATCCACACCCGACAAAATGCTTTTCGAGTTTTTAATACTGGCATAGGCATTCAGGTTGTTTACAAGTGTGCCCACGTTGTAACCATAACTTTCATAATACCCCAGGCCGAAGACCATGCCATTGAATGCGCTGTCGCATGAAACACTGTGCTGGCCTGCGGCACCCAGCAAACGGACAACTGCCACTGCATAATCATTTTTCGTGGGATGTCGGATGATGTTGAGCGGATCAACAGCATTTCCATCCAGCCGCAAAGAGGAAACTCCTGCAGCAGGAAGAATAAGGCTGACATAATTGAAATCGATGTACTGGGTCCTTGTTGTGTACAATGTGACTTTTTTGATGCCCTGCTCAATGGGGCTCAGGTAAAACATTTCAGGGT
>JBIJAE010000184.1:0-3958 GCA_044345895.1 Chitinophagaceae bacterium | reverse complement strand
GCTGGACAAGGACCATTATGGCATGCACAAAATAAAGGAGAGAATACTGGAATACCTTGCTGTCCTCAAATTGAAGGGCGACATGAAGAGCCCGATCCTTTGTTTTGTAGGCCCTCCAGGTATTGGAAAAACATCTTTGGGTAAAAGCATCGCCAGTGCTATCGGCAGAAAATACGTCAGGTTCAGTTTGGGAGGCTTGCATGATGAAAGTGAGATCCGTGGCCACCGTAAAACCTATATCGGCGCAATGCCCGGAAGAATTTTACAGTCTATCCGAAAAGTGAAATCATCTAACCCTGTGATGATTCTTGATGAGATTGATAAGGTAGGGAAAGACCATCGCGGAGATCCCTCATCTGCCTTGCTTGAAGTTTTGGATCCGGAGCAAAACAACAGTTTCTACGACAATTACCTTGAGCTGGAATATGATCTCAGCAAGGTTTTGTTTATCGCAACTGCCAACGATATACAGAGCATTCAGCCTGCACTGCGGGACAGGCTGGAAATCATCGATCTCTCTGGCTACGCGGTAGAGGAGAAAGAAAAGATTGCACAAACACACCTGCTTCCCAAACAAAAGGAATTACACGGACTGAAGGAATACAAACTCAAGGTAAGTGCGGCAGTGATGACCTATATCATTGAGAACTTTACGCGTGAAAGTGGTGTAAGGGAGCTCGATCGACAGCTTGCCAGCATCATGCGAAGCCTCGCCAAGGACGTTGCCCTCAAGGGTAAGATGAAGTCTATCCTTACGATCAATGATATCACAAGAATATTGGGGAAACCCAGGTACAGCAATGACCTGTATAAAACGGTGAACATGCCAGGGGTTGCGGTAGGCCTTGCCTGGACCTATGTGGGAGGGGATATCCTCTTCATTGAATCGACCATCAGCGATGGGAAAGGGGACCTGCAACTTACCGGAAATTTGGGCAACGTGATGAAAGAAAGTGCCCATACCGCTTTCACCTATTTGCATGCAAATGCCAAGAAAAACGGAATAGATCCTGAGCTTTTCAAAAAGAAGAACATTCATATCCATGTTCCGGAGGGTGCTGTTCCCAAAGATGGTCCCAGTGCGGGGATTACCATGATGTCTGCCCTGGCTTCTGCCTTTACAGGCAGAAGGGTTAAGCCATACCTGGCCATGACCGGGGAGATAACCTTGCGTGGTCAGGTTTTGCCCGTGGGGGGTATCAAGGAAAAGGTGCTGGCTGCAAAAAGGGCGGGTCTTAAAGAGATCATCCTTTGCTGGCAAAATGAGAAAGATGTGAATGAGATCAATGCAGAATTTATCAAAGGGATGAAATTCCATTATGTCAAAACCATGCAACAGGTACTGGAATTGGCCCTCGTATAAGTTTTTTTAAATTGACTAAACATTTTTTAAATCAAATCTGTTAATAACCCGATTAGGAGCAATACGCTCTTATGTTGGTTGTTTTAAGGGTTAAAGAACTTCCCCCATTTTCATGGGGGATTTTCATTTGTGGAAACCGATGATTAATTTCGGTCATGGTTTTTCGGCTGACTTTGATGGGTCTATTGGTGCTTGCCTTTGGAGGTGCTGCTGCACAGACCCTGGGAGGCTCATCTGCATTCAACTTTTTGAGGCTTCAACTCCATCCTCAGGCTGGGGCTTTGGGCGGGAGAAATGTATCCCACTTTGGGGCTGATCCTGGAATGCTCAGTGAAAATCCCTCACTGTTAAGAAAAATCCATCATGCTGCCGTTTCTGCCAATTTTACTTCATTGGCACCCACCGTTATGGGGCTTTATGCTGCTGGGGCGTATCACCTGGAAAAGTCGGCTACGACGCTGGCGCTGAGCATTTCCCATCTTGGGTATGGAGAACAGGCAGAGACGGATGCTTCTGGAAATATGCTGGGAACTTTCCGGGCTTTTGATCAGTTGCTTGGGGTGACCATTTCCAGAAAGTACAACAAGAAATGGTACTATGGGTCAACGCTTAAGTTGATCAACTCAAGGTATGGCGCCTACTCAAGTTCGGGCCTTGCATTGGATGTGGGCCTGAATTATTACGATGAGGAACGCATGATCCAATTTGGTTTTGCTGCAAAAAACATGGGGATTCAGCTAACATCATACGGCAATCGCAAAGAAGATCTTCCTTTTGATCTTGTTGTGGGGATGACCAAGCAACTGGAGAAAGCCCCCATCCGTTTTTCATTAACAGGCCAGCGCATGCACCAGTTTGATCTCCTCTACAACGATACTCTTTTTAATGAGGCCAATTTTGGGAGCCAGCCAACGACAAATTTTGGCACAAAGCTCTTTAGTCATCTTGTTTTTGGAACAGATATATTGGTGGGGGAGAAGATTGTACTTACGGGTGGTTACAATGTTTTGCGGAGAAGGGAGCTGCGCATTCAAAACATTGCCAGTGGCCTCACAGGTTTTAGTTATGGTTTCAACCTGCACTTGCAAAGGCTTAGATGTTACTACGCAAGAACGCATTATCAGTCATCGCTTTCCCATCATCAAATCAGCTTTACTTTTAAGCTTCAGCCTGCAGAGGACTAAAAATAACTCAGTTTTGTTTTTGGTGTAAGTGCCAACAGTGTTTCATACATGAGGTGGATGGTCTGTTCAATATCATCCTTGTGGATCATTTCAACCGTTGTATGCATGTACCGCAATGGGATGGAAATCAACACGGATGGGCATCCGTCGTTGGCATAGGCAAATGAATCCGTATCCGTTCCTGTACTGCGGCTCACTGTTCTCATTTGAACCGGGATGTCTTTTTTCTGAGCAACATCTTCCACCAGGGAAAGCAGCTTGTTGTGTACTGCAGGTCCGAAAGCCAGCGATGGTCCCTTGCCACAAGCCACATCTCCTTCAATGATCTTGTTGATCATGGGAGTGGTGGTGTCGTGGGTTACGTCGGTAATGATGGCCACATCAGGTTTTATTTTCCGTGCAATCATCTCAGCTCCCCTGAGTCCAATTTCTTCCTGTACGGCGTTCACCACATAGAGTGCATAGGGGAGTTTCTTTTTGTTCTCCTTCAGCAAGCGCGCCACTTCTGCAATCATGAATCCGCCAACCCTGTTGTCCAGGGCTCTTCCGATGATATAATCATAAGCCAGTTCATCATAGCCCTCTTCGTAGGTGGCAACTGCGCCAATGTGTATACCCAGTGCTTCAACTTCTTTTTTATTTTTCGCTCCGCAGTCAAGGAACAGGTTTTCAACCGATGGCTGTGGATCTTTTCGCTCGCCGCCACCAATGCGGGTATGAATGGCGGGCCATCCAAAAACAGCTTTTACAGCTCCTTTTTTTCCGTGAATCAATACCCTTTTGGCCGGTGCGATCTGGTGGTCAACACCACCATTTCTTTTTACATAAATCAGCCCTGAATCAGAGATGTAGTTGACAAACCAGCTTATCTCATCTGCATGTGCTTCAATCACCACCTTGAATTTCTCGGTTGGGTTGATGATGCCTGCAACAGATCCATAAGCATCTGTAAACATCTCATCCACATGGGGTTTTATGTACTCCATCCATAGCTTCTGTCCACCAGACTCAAAGCCAGTAGGGGATGGGGTATTGATGTATTTCCTGAGGAACTTGTAGGAGGCTTCTGAAAGTATTTTCTTGGATTTGCCTTTGGTAGCTTTTGCCATGATGGATCAATTTTTTGTAGTACCGGTCATCTGCGGATGATGATGGACTGTGTTTTTGCTGTATCGCTTCTGTTGCCTTTTTTATCTTTCATCCAAAAGCTGAATGTTGCTGTGTCATTCCTGTTGCACCTGGGCTGCAACTCGATGGCATACGTAAAAGTAACCAGCACTTCGCCATCAAAATTTCTTGTTCTGGGCGTTTCTGCCGGGATGCGGTATAGAAATGAATCAACAAAATTGCTTTGTGTGCAACGGGTGGTTGTTTTTCTTACCCAAATGGTATCCACGAAATCTCCCTCTTT
>JBIJAE010000298.1:0-3986 GCA_044345895.1 Chitinophagaceae bacterium | reverse complement strand
TATAACATCCGAGGTCTGTTTGTGCGAAGAGGGTGATGGTATTGATAGAGGCAGTGGTGTAGCGGTGTGTAGGGTTTTTAACGACATCTGTTGCCCCATCCCCAAAGTTCCAGAACCATTTGTTGAAGACGCCATTTTTTGTTTTGCTGCTGTCTGTAAAACGGAGCAGGTCTCCCAGACAGAGAGAGTCTTCGGAAGCAAAGCCTGCCTTGGGTTGCTCGTAAACGGTTACCAGTTGTTGGGTCAGGGAGTCTCTGCAGTTGTTGTTGCTGGTAACGATGAGCTGCACATTATAAGGTCCTGTTGCACTGTAATTGTGTAGGCCATTTTTTACCACGGAAGGATTGGTGTTGCGTGGATTACCGAAGTTCCACCGGTAGGTCAGGAGGTTATCAGTACCATCCGGGATGGTGGTAGTATTGTTGAACAGGGCCCTTCCTTCAGGCAGACAGACGTTGGGAAGATCGAAGGCAGGCCTTGGCAACGCAAACACATCAAGGGGGATGGTTTTGGCCGGGCTCACACAACCACTGTCGGAAGTAACGACCAGTGAGACATCATATTTTTTGTAAACAGAAAATGTATGCGAGACCACTCCGCCTGTAAGCGCATTGACGACGGGCGTTGCATCCCCAAAGTTCCAGGTCCACTTGGCCAGCTTTCCTACTGCTGTTGTGGCCGTGCTGGTAAAGCTGATGGGGTTTTTCTCACAGTTGAGGGTTGAGATGGTAAAGTCTGCTGTGGGCAAGGGCCATACGGTGATGTTGCGGGAAGCAGAGTCTTTGCAAACGCTGAGCGAAGAAGCATATCGATATTGGATGACATGCGTTCCCACACCCGCAGCAGCCGGATCAAACAGACCGGTACTGCTGACCCCCTTTCCTGCAAACACAAATGTTCCTGGCACAAGCGGGTCAAAAGATGTTTGCGTAACCTGCCTTGGCGCAGCATCAAGACAGATGCCCGGCACGGGTGCAAATGCTACCTTGGGGCTGGCATTGACGGTGATGGTTTTGGTGATGGCCTTGCTGCAGGAGGAAGCACTTCCGGAGAAGGCCCTGAGGGTTACGCCAAATGATTTTGTAAGGGGCGACTGGAAGTCGGTATACCGGAAGGCATAGACCTTGCCAACAAAGGGAGTCTCATCGATGGTCTTCAATGCAGGATTGTTGACATCCCAATAGATCTCGAGTCTTGTGACGTTATCAAAGTCAATGGTAGAGCGGTTGACGATTCTTACGGAGTCGTTGCCACAAAGCGAGTCTGGTGCAAGGATATCAAAGGCCGGCGTTGGGTTGGTACCAAAAACTTTAAACGATTGGCTGATGGAATCGATACATCCTCTCGACTCAACCACCAGCTTGACCAGGTACTGCCCTGTGGCATTGTATTTTATGGAAGGATCTTTTTCTGTTGTATTGGCCAGTGTAAAGATTGGGCCATTGGCAACAGGCGGATTGCCGGTATTGAAGGCCCACTTGTATGAAAACCCGGTAAAGCCATCCGGGCTTTTGGTGCTGTCAATGAAATTTGCTTTTGCATCATCCAGACAGACTTCCGGCACGATGAAGCCTGGAACGGGCAATGGGTTCACAACAAAGCTGTTCAGCCTGAAGGTATCGCTGACGCAACCCGTTTGTGACTCTACCACCAGCCGCACATTTTTAGCCCCGAAGCTTGCATAAGGACTGACCTGATCACTGTTGTTTGTATACTCCTTGAAGCCAGCACCATTGTCGAGGTTCCATCTCCATTTTACAATGGATCCGGATTGGATGGTGGAAGCGTCTTTGAAAACAATATCGGTATTGATGCAGGTGATACTCGGCACGGTATAGGCGGGCACTGGCTTCGAAGAGAGCCGCACCAGTTTTGTGACATCATCAGAGAAACATCCGCGTGCGGAACCTACTTTGAGTGTGACGGGGATATCACCGGCAAGTCCAAGTACCACTGGTGGAATCACGGCACTGTTGGTATCGAGTTTTTTACCGTTGCCAAAATCCCATACCCAACGAACACCGGCATTGGCGGGAGTTGTGAAGGATACGCCATCCTGTGCGCAACCATTGGTGGAGAACTGAAAATCAGCAATGGGCTGATCGATGAAGAGCCTGATGCTGTCCGTTGCGGTGCCACAACCAGCGCCTGAGGTGGTGATGGTATAGAGCCCTGTGTCCTTTGCCTGGTAAGGGTTGATGATCAGCATGGAACTGTCGCTGCTGAACCCGTTGGGCCCCGTCCAGCGGTAGGTGTCTGCACTGAAATTTTTAGCATTGATCCTTGCAGTGGTTCTGTTGCAGAAAAGGGTGCTGTCTTCCAACTCCCTTGTCGAGTCTTCAGGATTTTTTAGTGTGATGGCATTGGTACTAAAGTCTGAGAAAAATCCATACCTGGAAGTTCCTGTTGCACCTCCCTGAATGATCCCAACATGGAATTTACCGGATTTGTTTTCAAAAGTGATATTGGCATTTGTTCCCGCAAATCCAGGTGATATGCTGAACCTGGCCTGCATCCATTTGTTGTTTCCTGTTACGGGAACAAAAAAACTGGCAGGCAGCTGTGCAGGATCATTGTTGATCCTGAAATCGTTGATGATTTCTTTGGGTGCAATAATGTTTGCATAAAATTCTTCAGTTCCAGATGCCCTGGTGATGTTCACCCTTGATGAACCGGTACACTTGATGGAGGGGATCACGGATGCCCCTACCTCACATCCAAATCCAGCAACATGGTAAACATGGGATGGAGCGCTTGTCTCAACATAGCATGACTCGTCAGAAAGCATCCACATATAATTTTCACCGGCGTTGATAGTGGCGACTGCATTGCCGTTGATCTTGATGGATGTATTATTTTGTGTAGCAAATACATAGAAATAGTCAGGGTTGGTACCATTGAACCTTCCTTTTACCACGATAAATTCGTTTCCGGCAAGTTCGTCGGGGATAAGTTGATCTCCGCCTGAATCAGCACAAGTGCCACCGGGATACACCAGCAAGTCTTCATTCACAGAGATGGATATGGGTTTGTTGGCGGTAACCAAGGTTCCGCCCGGGCGTTGATTGGGAGCATTGGTATTGGCCCTGCACATATAGGTTTCACCGCGGTTCAGTGTTATGGTATGGGTGCTTCCTGCTGCATAGCCTACAAGATCGTACTTCGCATTTATCTGCAACGTTGTATTGTCTTCTGTGGCAACAATGACAAAATCATTTTTGTTGGTTGTTGCCTCCACAGCGTTTGTTCTGTTGGCAAATGACATTTGAAAGGGGATGGTAAATTTTTTCCCCAGGGCATTGTTTCCCTTCAATGCATAAATATTTCCACTTCTTCCATTGACGATATCATAGTAACAGGAAACGGGAACACTGGATTTGATCAACAGACCATTTTTTAAAACCCTGTTCACCTGGTCATGTTCAATCAATGCAATGAAAGCAGTCAGGTCAAAAATTTGTGAGGAGTTGGCTGCAATCGATGCAGTGATGGGTGTGAAGTTGGGATTGGCTGGTTGTGAGATGCTGATGCTCGCAGGTAAAGTGGATGCTGATATCCTCAGGTAGATGGGCCTGTCTGCCCCGGGTCCACTGGCGATGTTGCCATTGAGGTCAGGAGCGCCAAACCAAAAGGTTGTATCGGATTGCGCATGCAATGCTGCTGGCATTAAACCGATCACTACTGCACAAATGATATGGGAAAACCATTTTTTCATTTACCTCAATACCGTGATGAATCCGGCTATTTTTTTCCTGCCATTTTTAGGATCTATGATGTAGTAATACGTTCCTGAAGGTACTGGAGATCCTTTGTAACTTCCATCCCAGGGCTTTGTGTATCCGGTATTGCTATAAATGAGTTGCCCCGTTGTATTGTATACTTCTGTAACACATCCTTCGTATTGATCGAGGTATTTGATTTCCCATGTGTCGTTGATGCCATCGCCATTGGGTGTGAAGGTATTGGGAGGTTTAGGCATGGCCAGT
>JBIJAE010000183.1:0-3996 GCA_044345895.1 Chitinophagaceae bacterium | reverse complement strand
GTGCTGATGGCAACCCCAATACACTGGCATTTGTGGCCAGCCCCGAAATCGTAACCGCACTGGCCATTGCCGGAGACCTTACTTTCAATCCACTTACTGATACCCTCATCAACGAAAAAGGCGAAGCTGTAAAACTTGATCCTCCAAGTGGTGATGAATTGCCGACCCGTGGATTTGATGTAGAAGATGCCGGATACCAGGCTCCTGCAGAAGACGGCAGCGGTGTTCAAATCAATGTGAAGCCAGACAGCAAGCGCCTTCAACTCCTCTACCCCTTTGCTGCATGGGAAGGAACTGACCTGAAAGGGCTGAAACTCCTGATCAAGGCAAAAGGCAAGTGTACCACAGACCATATCTCAATGGCAGGCCCATGGTTAAAATTCCGTGGACACCTAGACAACATCAGCAACAACATGCTGATCGGGGCACAGAATTTCTACAATGAGAAAACAGACAACGTTAAAAACCAGCTCACCGGCGAATACGGAACCGTTCCAAACACACAGCGTGCTTACAAAGCTGCCAATATTGGAACAATCGTAATTGGTGATGAGAACTATGGCGAAGGTTCTTCAAGGGAACATGCAGCCATGGAGCCCCGTCACCTTGGCGTCAAAGTGGTGATGGTAAAATCTTTTGCAAGGATCCACGAAACCAACCTCAAGAAGCAAGGCATGCTGGCATTGACCTTTGCGAACAAGGAAGATTACAACAAGATCCAGGAAGATGACAACATCGACGTGGTGGGACTGACATCTTTCACACCCGGCCAATCACTTCAAGTTGTGCTCAACCATGCAGATGGCAGTACGGAAACCATCGAAGCCAACCACAGCTACAATGCCCAGCAGATTGACTGGTTCAAGGCAGGTGGCGCGTTGAATGTGATCAGGGCTAACAGCAAATAAATTGCATCTGACCATAATTGCTCAAGGGAAGGGGATCACCCCTTCCCTTTCTTTTTTGTCTTCTCGTATTCCTGCACTGCTTTGGGAAGTTGTTTTTGAACAGGCTTAGCAATAGAATCCTTTGTGGCGCTGGGCTGTGGGGCAATTTGTGGTGATCCTTTTTTTTCTAATTGACCGAATAGAAACCGCTCTGGACTTACAACATCGCCAGTACTGGAGCTGTAATAAGTCCAGGTGCCATTCTTCACTTCAGCCCCTTCATGCTTGATCACTTTTTCCACCATCCTGTCGGGATGATCCAGGTCAGGAACCATGATGGTATCGTATGGGTTTTTAGGGTCGACCGCTTTGTAACTTTCTTCCCTCAGGATGTCTCCCATTTGCGTGAAATATTGTTGTTTACCGTCTCGGTATCCGCCTTTGTAATTTTCCCGGGCAATCAGGTCACCCATCAGGCTAAAACGCCTCCAGGCCCCGTCTTTTTTGTCATTCAAAAAATATCCTTCCTCCTCACATCCTGGCTCTCCACGCAGTGTTTCAAAGCGCAGTACCCAGGGGCCTTGTTTCATTTTTTGCTGATCAAGCCGGTTGATGGTATCACCCCTTGGCGTAAGCTTATAACTCAACCAGGGCTGGGACTTTGTGGAAATTGAAAACATACAGAAAAAAAGGAGCATCATCTTACTGTACAAGCGTCCGGAAATAACCATAGAATTTCTATATTGCATGGGTATAAATTTATCAAAATAGCGCGATATGCATACCAAAGGTTTTCACAATAAAGTTACTGTAAGATTCACGTTTGCCTTGCTGACCCTGATGGGCTGGACATCAATGACTCAGGCACAAGTAGCTCCAACGCCCGGAGAAGCCCGTCTGGCTAGCCTTGAAGCCAAGGTAAAGAAGGCAGCATCAAGCAGTTTGAAGGATGTTGCTTTCCGAAACATCGGACCAACTGTGATGAGCGGAAGAATTGATGATATCGAGGTAAACCCGAATGACCCAACTGAATTTTATGTTGCGTATGCCACCGGTGGACTATGGCATACCACCAACAATGGCCAAAGTTTCAACCCCATTTTTGACAATGAACTGGTGATTGGCATTGGAGACATTGCCGTCAACTGGAAAACAAGAACCATCTGGGTGGGAACTGGTGAAGTGAACAGCAGCCGTTCTTCTTACGCCGGCATTGGCGTCTACAAAAGCAACGACAACGGCAAGACCTGGAGCTATCTCGGTCTTCCGGAAACACAGCACATCGGTAAAATAATGTTGCACCCCTCAAACCCTGATGTTGCCTGGGTTGCAGCCCTGGGACATTTGTACAGCACCAACAAGGAAAGGGGTGTTTTCAAAACAACCGATGGTGGAAAATCATGGAAACAAACCCTGTTTGTTGATGAAACAACAGGGGCCGTTGAGATGGACATCAATCCCAAAAATCCGAATGAACTCTATGCCTCAACCTGGCACCGCATCAGAAAAGCCTGGGACTTCACTGAGGGTGGAAAAAGTTCTGGTATTTACAAGAGCAACGATGGCGGCAACACCTGGAAGCTCTTGACCAATGCAGCATCTGGCTTCCCACAAGGCGATGGCATCGGAAGAATCGGCCTTGCCATCTACCCACAAAATCCATCCATGGTATATGCAGTTGTTGACAACTACAACCTGAAACCAGATACTTCAAAGACCCCCAAACCCAATACAGGTGCAGGTCCTGCAGCCAACCAGATTTATGGTTGTGAGGTTTACAAGAGCCTGGATGGTGGAAAACACTGGAACAAGACCAATGAAAAGAACATTGAGATCTACAATACTTTCGGCTACTATTTTGGTAAGATCTTTGTATCACCCATCAATCCTGATAAGGTAGTCATCTTAGGAACCAGTGCCAATCTTTCTACAGATGGTGGAAAATCCTTCACCTCCATGGACAAGGGCAATACCCATGCAGACTGGCATGCACTGTGGATCAATCCCAAAAGGGACGATCACATGATTGCAGGAAACGATGGAGGATGCAACATCAGTTATGATGCTGGCAAGAACTGGTTCAAGGCCAATTCTCCTGCAGTAGGACAATTCTATGCCATCAATGTTGACAATGAAAAGCCTTATAATGTATACGGAGGATTACAGGACAACGGTTCCTGGTATGGAAAATCCACCAACAAAGAATCGATTGACTGGATAGGTGAAGGGCAATATGGTTTCAAGAGAATGGGCGGTGGCGATGGCATGCAGGTGCAGATTGACCCGCGTGATCACAATACCGTTTACACCGGTTCTCAGTTCGGTGCCTACATGCGCATCAACAAACAAAATCAGGGACCTAAATTCCTGAGGCCTGTTCCCCAGAATTCAAAAGAAGAAAAGCCCCGGTTCAACTGGCAAACGCCCATCCTCTTGTCCAAACACAACCCTGATATTCTTTACATGGCGGCCAACAGTTTGTTCAGGAGCATGAACAGGGGTGATGATTTTGAACGCATCAGCGGAGACCTCTCCAATGGAAAGAAGGCCGGTGATGTGCCCTTTGGTACTATGACCAGCATCAGTGAATCGCCTTTCAAGTTTGGATTGATATACACAGGAACAGATGATGGAGTTGTTTCCCTTACAAAAGACGGTGGCAATACCTGGACCAAGTTATCAGGACTTCCACAAGGATTGTACATCAGCCGTGTAGTGGCTTCAAGCCACCTGCAAAGCCGCGTGTATGTGACCATGAACGGCTACCGTGATGATCATTATGCTGCCTATGTGTATTGCAGTGATGACTATGGCAAGACCTGGAAGAAACTGGGAAATGATCTTCCTATGGAGCCAGTAAACGTTCTTCGTGAAGATCCAAAATCATCCAGCATTCTTTACATCGGCACGGATGGTGGTGCATACGCAAGTATTGATGGCGGTGCATCCTTTATGCAATTCACCAACAATTTGCCCATTGCCATTCCGGTACATGACATGGTTATCCAAGAAAGGGAAAATGAAATCGTGTTAGGCACACATGGCAGGAGCCTTTATATCGGCAAGCTTGACCTGATCCAGAAAATGGTCATTAAAGAAGCGAAATAAG
>JBIJAE010000182.1:0-3999 GCA_044345895.1 Chitinophagaceae bacterium | reverse complement strand
CACGCTACCAGACGCCAGCCCAGATAGCTTCCTTGCTGGCAAGATTCAATGCTGATACCAAATGGTACAAACAGTACTACAAGGACAATATCCCAATGCATCAGGTTGATTTGAACATCTCAGGTGGTGGCGGAAAAACCACTTACTATGTTTCCGGAAGTGCATTCAAGCAGGAAGGACTTACGTATCGTTCTGATTTTGAGCGCTATACCATGCGTGCAAACCTGAATACATCTGTGAACAATTGGTTTAAGATGGGTTTGAATCTCTTTGGTGGTTATGATGAGCGTCAAACAAACCCCTACGGCGGAGCTACAACAGACAGGGGTCTTTCCTTGTTGCGCCAACCTTATTTTTCTGCCTATGACGCAAATGGTGTGAAGTATCCCAACATCATACCTGGTGGTGATTTTTACAACCCTAATTATCTGGCAGACAATATTCAGAGTGTCGGTACCAACGTACAGTTTAACCCGAGCGGTTATGTTCAGCTGAATCCTTTCAAAGGATTTACATTGAAATCTCAGGCAGGAATGGAATTCTCTGATTTCATAACATCCAATAAGCGATTGCCATCATTTTTGGGCTCCCTCAACAATGGTAATGCTTAGAGAGTTTATCCAGGAGCACAACCAAAACAATCACCAATACTGCCGAATACGGGTTTAAGCTCCGTGATCGCAACAGTTTCACTTTCCTGGCTGGACAAGAGTTCATTTATAATAATTCTACTTCATTCAGTGGTAGTTCTACCGGTCAAACAGATGATCGTCTGACCCTGATCTCTGCTGGCCCTACCAACTTTACTGCATCTTCTGGTAGAAGTGAGTATGCGTTTGCCTCCTATTTTGGCCGAATGAACTACAACTTGGACTCCAAGTATTTCCTCGATTTATCTGTGCGCAACGACCAGTCATCCAGGTTTGGTAGAAATTTGAGGGGTGCAACCTTCTACTCTGTTGGTACAATGTGGAGAGCAAAGAGTGAGAATTTCCTTCAAGGTGTTAAATGGTTAAATGATCTTACCGTAAAAGGTAGCATTGGTACCAGTGGTAACTCTTCTATTGGAAACTATCAATCACTTGCAACTGTTGGGACAAACTTGTACAATTCAACGCCAGGATGGGGCATTGGCTCAGCTGGTAATCCAGAACTTTCCTGGGAAACACAACAGCAGATCAATATTGGAATCCAGGCAACTCTTTTTAACCGCTTGAACCTGGATGTAGAGTATTTTGAACGCAATACCTCGAATATGTTGATCAGTGTTCCATATCCCGTTACAACCGGTTTCTCTTCCATTACATCAAATGTGGGCAGTCTCAAGAATACAGGTTTTAATGCCAACATCAATTATGATTTCATCAAAAAGAAATCTTCAAATTTGAACGTGTATGCCAACCTTGGTTATGTACAACAGGAAGTAACTGAATTGTTTCAAGGAAAACAATTCTGGATCATTCCGAACACCGGAGTTTGTTGGGCAGTTGGTCAACCTGTATCATACTTCTATCCGATTTGGGCTGGTGTGAACCCGGCAAATGGTGATGCAACATGGTACAGGCCCAATGCAGATCCTTCAAAAATCGTCGAGACCACCAAATCTGCTACAACCAATGTATTCAACAGTACAGGATTGCAGCAGAATACAGGAATACAGCGTTTTGCACCGTTTAATGGTGGGTTTGGTTTCAGCGGACGTTTGCATCAGTTCTCTGTTGCTGCTGATTTCACTTTCTCTGAAGGAAAGTACATGATCAACAACGATAGGTTCTTCTTTGAAAATCCTGGCCAATTTCCTGGCTGGAATCAATCAGTGAATGTACTCAACTACTGGAAAAACCCAGGGGACAATGCAGTTTTTCCACGAAATGGTCTCCAGTTTACACAATTTGATTCAAGGCTGGTTGAGGATGCTTCTTTCATTCGTTTGAAAGCATTGACATTTGCCTATGATTTTTCAAACTCCCTGTTGAACAAGTCGAAGGTGCTTACTGCTGCCAGGTTCTATGTAACCATGCGCAACATATGGACACTTACCAATTATTCTGGTCCAGATCCTGAGGTTGATACCAACGTTTCTTTAGGTGCCAATCCAAACACAAGTCAAGTTTCTGTTGGTTTAAACCTGCAATTCTAAACTTTACATCACCAGTTAAATCAAACGAAAATGAAAAAAATATTGAATAAAAACCTGATCGCTTTTGCCTCGATCCTTACATTGGCATCCTGCGAAAAAAGGCTTGATCTTTATCCATATAACAGTATTGAATTATCCCAATCCTTCCAAACCATCAGGGATGCCACAACATGGAACAATGGTTTGTATGCTGACCTGAGGGGAAGGGTATATGGTTCCTATAACATCACACAAGATGTGCAGGCTGACCAGTTGAACGCCACCCTCGATTTTGGTAACAGGAACGGAAACCCACACAGGTGGGGGACTAGTTTCTTGGCTGATTACGGTGCATTGAGTGGGGCCTGGGGAGGTTATTATGGTGCAATTAGAAATGTCAACATTACCATCGCAGGATATGATAAAATCAAAACCAATAATGCTACAGAGCTTGCAACACTGAACAAATGCAAAGGCGATGCTTTTCTTGCCCGTGCTTATTATTATTCTGAATTGATTTTACGTTTTGCAAAAGCATTTAATCCTTCGACAGCAGCAAACGACTTGGGTGTGCCATTGGTTTTGGAGTATAATCTTGAGGCAAGACCTGCCAGAGCAACAGTTAAACAGGTGTATGATCAGATTTTATCAGATATTGCTATTGCAAAAACCAATCTGGCCAATACCCCTGGACTGGCTGGTTCCAATAGGTTCAACATCGATGTTGCGGTAGCTTTGGAAGCTCGTGTTCGTTTGCACATGCAAGATTGGGCTGGTGCAATGGCAGCAGCCAATACCCTGATCACAGGCAACAAGTACCCCTTGTTGAATTCAGTTGCAAACCTGGACAGAATGTGGACCAATGATTTGGCTACAGAAGTGATTTTCAATTGTGCTGTTGTAAGGCAGATAGAACCCCCAAATACAAACAACGCTTACTTGGGCTTTAATGGTGCAACCAATAAGTTTGTACCAGATTTCATCCCTACTACTAGCTTCATCAACCTGTATGCTGCAACTGACTTCAGAAGGCAGGTTTACCTGAGGCAAGTGCCTGTGATCATTCAAGGGATTAACTATCCAACCATGTGGGTGGTCAATAAATTTCCAGGTAATCCTGCATTGTTTACCGGTACATTCACCAACTACCAGCATGCTCCAAAGGTTTTCCGCTCTGCAGAACAAATCCTGATTTATGCAGAGGCTGCCAATAGATTGGGCGGTGCTAACGATGCCCTTGCTTTAACTGCATTGAATACCCTGCGTGTGGCAAGAGGCCTCCCTCCACGTACAGGTATCTCTGGTGCTACATTGACTGCAGAAATCAGAGATGAGAGGACCAGGGAATTGGCTTTCGAAGGATTCCGTTTGTTTGATCTCAAAAGATGGGGTCTTGGTTTCAACAGGGGAACTCCTCAAAACCTGGGGGCAATCAATGTTGGATCCAATTTCCATATGATCAATATTTCAGCAAGTGATCCACAATTTGTATGGGGCATACCAACGTATGACTTGAACATCAATACAAACCTTGTTCAGAATCCTGGTTGGTAATTGACACAGCTAGCCAAGACTTATACAATAAAAAAGCCAATACATCGTATTGGCTTTTTTACTGTGGAGGTGATTCAAAAAATGTTCGATATTGTTTATCGAATAAATTATTGGGCATTGATAAGGGGAAACAAAAAGCCCGACCAGTAGGTCGGGCTTTTTATAATACTAAGTTGTCCTGTTAAGGATTTTGTTTTACCAGGGGATTGGCGTTAATCTCCGCCTGTGGAAGCACCCAAACCCATTCATTTGCCCCAGCTGCCACATTCATGGCAACTGCCAATGCTGCATTGTGGTTGCTACCATTGCGATCAAGTGGCAAGTTG
>JBIJAE010000181.1:0-4035 GCA_044345895.1 Chitinophagaceae bacterium | reverse complement strand
TGAATCAATTCTTACATTTTGCGATGCCATATCGCTCAAGGCCAATGCCAGGGCCAGTGAAATCACAAATCGCTCACCACCAGAAACGCTGTCAATTGATCTCCATTCATCTCCCATGTGAGTGTCCACTACCCAGATGCTGTCTTCGTCATCAGTGGATCCCAGTGAAATTTGGTAACGGTCCATCAGGGATTCCAGCCTTATGTTGGCAAGGTCAAAAAGATGGCGCATGGTGATGCGTTGCACAATGTTGTTGAACTTGTTGCCGTTGGCATCGCCAATATAATTGTTGAGGATATTGTATAATCTCTCTTCTTTTTCCACCAATTCCAATTGCCTCAACATGCCCTGGTGCTGTTGCTTGTTCTCAGCATCCGTCTCAAGCGATTTTTGAATCTGCCCCTGCTCAATCAGGTTCTTGTCGAGCAATTCCTTCTGTTCTTTTTCTGTCGACAAAAGGCTTTCAAGGGTCAAAGCAACATCATCCAATGCTTGCTTTGACTGCAGGTCATTGTTGGTTTGGATAAGTTTTCCGGTATGTTGATCCTTCCTTTTTTTGAAATCATCAATCAGCTTTTTCGTTGATGGGATGGTGTCTGCATCTGCCATGGCCTTCATGAACGAATCCCTGTCAGCAAAACCGTTTCTCACCATTGATGCATCAAAAGAAAGGGCTTCTTTTTCTAATGCTTCCTGAAGTTGTGCCATGGCCAGGGAAGCTTTTTCAACAATCTTTTGTTCGGCTGATACTGATGTTTCGATTCTTGTCCAGTGCTGCATCAGCTTGTCCCTGAAAACACTGATGGCACCATCAGCAAACATATCGGTCCTCTCTTTTTTCAGGTTGGTCAGGCCTAATTGCTTTTGCTGGAAAACTTCCATGTCTTTGATGAACTGCATCAGGCTGTCCTTAACAATGTCCCATTCCTGGTGCAGCCTGATCACCCTGATGTTTTTTTCAGAAACGTTTATGGATGCCTGGATCATTTCCCTGTCTGCGGTTTCAGGTAATTCACATGACTGCAAACGTTGTTTCAAATCAGCTTGCCTTGATGCCAACTCGTTGTTGATGCTTTCAATGTTTTTTTGCTTGTTGAGTATGTCTCTTTCCAGGAGCCCGATTGCATTTTTTGTTTCTGTTCTCAGGTTGATGTTCTTCTCGTTGGCCTCTTTCCTTGCATTGTAGTTTTCCTGCAGTTCATTGTTTAGCTTGGGCAGGTTGATGGCATAGGGATGGATGGTTGAACCGCAACAGGGGCAAGGGTTTCCGTTGACGAGTGCCTGCCGGTGGATCTCCATGGACAGGACGGCATTGTTGGCTTCCACCGCCTTGAGCAAGGCTTCAAGCGCAATACTTTCTTCATCAATCGATGTATTCAATGCCTGAACTGAAGCCATCATTGCATTGATTTGATTTGACAGACCTACTGCCTCTTCCGTGATTGTGTTAATGTCATTTTTACTTTTCTCTACCTGTGATGAGAGTCCAAGACAGGCATTGAGTTCAGTAATCCTATTTTGTTCTGCTGTGATGGACTCCTGAAAATCGAAATCCCTGAAAGCTTCTGGTAAGATATTTTTACGGAGTTCTTCCTGTTGCCCCATCACATATTGATTTAACTTGGCGGTATCAGAGCTGATGGGCTTAACAATTGTTCTTGTTTTTTCAGGAAGGTTATTGATGAAGTTGACCAATGACGCTCTCGATATGCTGATTTCTGTTTCCAGTGTGGCGATGTATTTATCCATGCCATCCACCTGGCTGAAGAATGCATCCAATGCAGCAACAAAGCTGTTTTCATCAGTTGCTTTCTTGATTGCGGTGGCCAAAGTATTGATCACTCCTGTCCTTTCATCCAACAATGACTTCAATGATGAAGACGTCTCTTCTCTTATTTTATTTTCATCCAACAAGTCTTTTTGTATGGATTGAAGTGCATTCCATTGGTTCATCAATGGAGCCGTTTTTTCAAAGTCCTGAACGCGTTCTATGGCAACAGCCAGTCCTGCTTCTTCTGTTGCCAGTTTTGACTTTTCTGTCTCCAATAATGCAAGGGTAGCAACCAGTGAAACAATGTCTTGCTTTATTTTGATTTTACTATCGAGCGCTTCCAATAACACTGCCCCATCTTTTTGCTCAGCCAGCAGCGCTTGTATTTTGGCTTCAATTGCAATAAGTTCGGCTTCAGACAGCACGTCAATTGTGCCCATGGTATCTGAGAGTTGTCTGATTTTCTCTTTGATCTCACGGTGGCGCTCAAAAGCCAATTTTCCAATTTCACGGAAGAGCACTGTTCCGGTGATGATTTCCAGGAGCTTGTAACGGTCGGCCTTTGGGGCCCTGAGGAATTCGTCAAATTTCCCCTGGCTCAATACAATGGCCTGCGTGAATTGCTCCTGAGAAAGCCCAATAATGCGTACAATTTCTGCCCGTGAATCCTTCAGTTTATCGGTAATGGGCTTGAAGGCACCATCCTCCCATTTGCTCACTTTCAGGACAATTTTGCTGAGGTTTCCTGTACGGGTCAATCCTGCAGACCATTGCGAAAGATAGGTTTGACCATTGACCTGAAAACTGATTTCTGCGTAAGCTTCCGTTGTTCCCCGGGTGATGATGCCCTTTTCCTCCTCAATGGTTTTTTTCGTTATTTCCTGAAACCGCGAAGTATAACAATACAGGGCTAGGGTGATGGCATCAAGGATAGTGCTCTTTCCTGCACCCGTTGATCCTGTGATGGCAAAAAGCCCTGCACTGGCCAGTTCGGGCGATTCAAAATCGATGCTGAAATTACCCTTGAGTGAGTTGATGTTGCTGAAACTCAGCTTCAGTATTTTCATGGTTGTTGTTGTGTTGCGTCAGCAAGAAGGGTGCTGAACAGGTCTTTAAGGGCTGACTTCTCTTCGTTCTCCTCCCTTTCTTCAATGATTTTTTCAAAAACGGAAGTCGGTTCAAGGTCTTTGACCCTGTCCTGCACCAGACCAACCATCTTCCTGCTGCTGGATTTGTCCCTGAAAATCACCCGCTGGCTAACGACCTTCATGTTGCGTTCCAGCATTTCATTTTTCAAGGCTTCCAGTCTTGGCATGACGAGTGGATCATAGGTTTGTTCATCGATGGTCAGGTCAAGCAGCGCATCAAATTGGTATTTGCATTGCAGCAAAGCCAGCTTGGCTTCCACTTCCTGCAGGGATCCTTTCTCCTGATAGAGCGACCTGAACCTTGGAACAGGCACAAAGGTTTGTCGGACGGTGTCTCCGTCAGTGTCCAACCGGATGAGTTTGTGCTTGTAGATATTTTCAGAAAAGCCCAGTGAAATCGGGCTGCTGGCATAGTGAATCCTTCCCTCAATCACGGCTTGCCCCATATGGATATGCCCCAGGCCCAGGTAATTGAACTGGTCCAAAGCATCTGCCGGTATGCCCAGCTCGTTTCCAATCTGTATTTCCCTCTCTGCCTCGCTGGCTTTTGTGCCTTGTGCATGCAGGTGGGCCATCCCGATGTGCAAGTGGTTGGGAAATTGTTTTTTCATTTCCGTTCCGATGCCGGTGAACACCCTGCGCATCCCCTCCCTGATCTTGCCATCAATTTCCTTAATGCCCTCGCTTTCACCCACCTGGCGGATGAAACGGTCTTGAAGAAAAGGGATGGCCGCAACCACCACTTCGCTGTTGCCTGACCTGTCTTTTATGGGCAGCAAAACCTGGTCCAGCTGGTTCATCCCCGGGAAACGCCCTACCACCCTGATGTCCAGGGATTGCAACAAGGAGGATGGGGTATCGAGGAAAGAGGGAGAATCGTGGTTGCCTGAAGTGATGATGGCCTTGCAACCGGTCTGGTGCAGCCTGATCAGAAAGTCATAGTATTGTTTGGTGGCCTCGTTGGAAGGGTTGTTCTGGTCAAAAACATCACCTGCCACCAGCAAGAGGTCAATCTCATTTTCCTCGATATGTTGCAGCAACCATTGCAAAAACTGCTCCATGTCCTGGCTGAAATCTTCCAGGTGCAATTTTTTTCCAAGGTGCCAGTCTGCACTG
>JBIJAE010000180.1:0-4046 GCA_044345895.1 Chitinophagaceae bacterium | reverse complement strand
CCATTTCCCCAAACTCACCAATACAGATCTCAAGGTTTGTGCTTACCTGCAACTCAATCTGGCATCAAAAGAAATTGCACAGTTGATGAACATCACTGTGAGGGGTGTTGAAATCAGCAGGTATCGGCTCAGGAAAAAGTTAGGATTGAATACAGAGCAATCCATCGCAGAATTCCTTGATCAATACAAGGAAGAAAAAGCTTGATTCGTAGGGAGCTTAATGCTTTTCTGCCTCGGGCTCCAGCTTGTGCTCTGCCTCAATGGCCTTCATGGTAGCCACTGCCCAATCAGCAAGGATGAGCTTTTCCTCTTCTGTTAGTTTGGCCTCACGGTGAACAATGGTATAACTGGACAATGGCATTTCTCCTTCTTTCACCATTTCATTCACTTCTTCCATTTTGTGGCGGGCCTTTTTGGGTTTATAGGTCATGAAGGCATCGAAGTTCAATTCAGATTTGCCCTCTTTCACATGATCTGCCAGCCACCATCCGATGGGTTGAATGGATGCATACCAGGGATATTTTGTGGTATTGGTATGACAATCATTGCAAGAACGCTCAAGGATCTTTTTTACATTGTCTGGAGTGGCATAATGGGTTGCAATATTGGCATCAGATGGAGCAGCGGCAATATTCTTTTCAGGACGGATGAACTGAATGATCAAGAGAATGACGGCAAAGGCAATCAGAATTTTCTTTATCATGGAATAAAATTTGAAAAATGTACATTTTTATTGAAATAAAACCGCTGCCTTGACCAATGATTCTGGTTTGCCCACATCAAGGATGATATCACCACTGTGGTCATATCCAACGATCAGGGAATTGGCTGCCAGTTGCAAATAAACATCGGTAATGGAAAAGGTTCCAGAAGAGGGCATGAGCCCAAAAATAGCAGGATCAATCACATGGATGCCTGAAAAGGAGCGCGGCTGAACATTATCCACTTCACCGTCAGACCATTTTGACTCTCCGGTAAGGTTGTTTCTCCATCCCACCAGTCGCATCTCGTCATCAAAAAGAAACTGCCTTGAACTTTCCCTCTTGGTTACCGCCAGCGTTGCCAATGGATTGATCTTGTTGTGAAAATCAATCATTCCAACAAGATCGAGGTTGGTCAACATGTCTACATTCATCACCACAAAGGGAGATGAGGCATCCTTGAAATGTGCAGCGGCAAACGCAAGCCCACCGCCTGTTTCATAAGGACCATCGGCTTCATGAGAAACAGCTACATGGGTACCGGTATCCTCGTACCGCTTTAAAAAATCAATGACCTGGTCAGCGAAATGGTGAACATTGACAACAATATGCTGAATGCCAAAGCTGTTGAGATAGGCAATGCTTCGCTCAAGCAGGGTTTTACCATTGACAACAGCCAATGCCTTGGGGTGATGTTCGGTAAAGGGCTTCAACCTAGTTCCCAGGCCAGCGGCAAAAAGCATTGCTTTAATGGGCTCCATATTCATTTGGTTAATGGTGCATGTATTGCACTAATAAGGATCATTCTTCCACTGTTTGGCCTCTTGTTCAACATGACTTACAACAGTCTTGACCTTGTATTTTTCCTTGAGGTGTGCAGCAAGGCGGTCTGCAGCAAACACGCTCCTGTGTTGTCCGCCGGTGCAACCGAAACTGACAGTCAGCCCCTCAAAATCCCGCTTCAGGTAGTCTTCTACAGATATGTCAATCATCCCAAAAACGTGTTGCAGGAAAGTGGGCATGTTGGTTTTATGCAACAGGAATTCCTGTACAGGCTTGTCTCTTCCGGTCTGGGTTTTGTACTCATCGATTCTTCCGGGATTCAAGATACCGCGGCAATCAAAAACGTATCCGCCACCATTGCCAAATTGATCTTCAGGAATGCCTTTTTTATAGGAGAAACTGTTGATCTGCACTGTCAGTTTTGAAGTTTCGCTGGCAGTAACAGGTTCAAACCTTGCCATGATATCATCGGCAACAATGGCCTCCAATACTTTCTGGAGGGCTGGAAGCCTGATCGGGAAATTTTTATTTTCAAGGAACCATTTCAGGTTCTTCAAAGCAAATGGAATGCTGGCAATGAAATGGGGCTTTCGTTCAAACAACCCACGGAAACCATATGCACCAAGGGTTTGAAGCATCCTTATCAAAACAAACCCATCATAATTATTGAGAAATTCCTTCTTGTTCAATTTTCCGTTCAGGCAAGCATTGGCCTGATCAAAATAATACCCCACCAATTCATCCCTCCATTCATAAGGCATCTGCGCCCTTGCTTGCCAAAGCAATGAAGCAATATCGTATTGCAGTGCGCCTTGCATTCCACCCTGATAATCGATGAAATAAGCCTCACCATCGCGGACCATCACATTGCGGCTCTGGCAATCCCTGTGCATGAAGTACTGGTTTTCTTCCTGCATGAGGTAACTGCTCAGCATGTCAAAATCATTCAGCAGCAGGTTTTTATCGTATGGCAGGTCCAGTGCGCGAACAAAATAATAGAGGAAATAAAGCAGGTCAGAATAGATGGCCTGCTTGTCAAAAGACCTGGTTGCAATGCAATTGCTGTAATCAAGATCATTGCCCCCTTCAATCTGCAGCTTGGCCAAAGAGCAACAGGTTTTCTTGAAAAGATTCAGCACGTTTTCAGAAAATCCTTCTTTTGTGATGTGGTCAAAAAGAGAAACATCCCCAAGGTCTGACTGCACATAAAACTGCATGGCATCATCCGTATAGATGATAGAAGGCACATTCAATCCCTTTCCTGCAAAATGCTGCGTAAACTCCACAAAAGCATTGTTCTCCGGAGCATTGGCAGGATTATAGGTGAGAATATAGTTCTGTCCATCGTGATTGAAACGGAAATATTGCCTGTTGCTACCGGCCTGGCGAAGGGACTCCAACACAATTTCATGGTTGGGCTTCCATTTCCTGAGTGAATCCAATATGTGCTGAAAAGCTTCCTGCATAAGGCAACAAAGGTATCTTTTATTCTGAAATGAAAAAAAGGAGAGCCTTATCTTTGTCTTATGCTAAAAAAGGGGATGGATGAATTGCAACGCTTGAGCACGGAGGAGTTCCATGCTTCCCAGAAATCACCCATCGTGGTCGTTCTTGAAAATGTGAGGAGCATGCACAATGTGGGCAGCGTTTTCAGGACCTGTGATGCTTTTCGGGTTGAAAAAATATGTCTTTGCGGCTATACCCCAAGGCCCCCGCACCGCGACATCAACAAGACAGCACTGGGTGCAACTGAAACCGTTGAATGGACCAGTCATGAGGATGGATTGTCTGCGGTTGCCCAATTGCAGGAACAGGGTTACTCCGTTTATGCAGTAGAGCAGGTGCACAACAGCATCTCATTGGAAAGCTTCGGCTATCAAGCAGGAAACAAAATTGCAGTGGTTTTTGGAAACGAGGCAGAAGGCGTTAGCGAAGAACTGATTGCCGCCTGCGATGGATGCATAGAGATTCCACAGTTCGGCAGCAAACATTCGTTCAACATCAGTGTTGCAGCTGGGATTGTTTTGTGGGAGCTGTTCAAGATTAAAAAATATCCATGAAAAAAATCAACAAATACCTGTCGCTTATCAAATTCTCCCATACCATTTTTGCCATGCCTTTTGCACTGGTAGGTTTTTTTATGGGTGTGTTTTTTCTCGGCCAAAAAGAAAAGACAGGCAAAAAGGGATGGGAACTTGTCTCTGAATATTTCAGTTCCCATTCCGGAATTTTTCTTTTCGTCATCCTTTGCATGGTATTTGCAAGAAGCGCTGCCATGGCCTTTAACAGGTACCTCGACAGGGATTTTGATGCCAAGAATCCACGTACTGCCATCCGTGAGATTCCAAGGGGGCTGATCAGCCCAGCAAGCGCCCTTCGTTTCACCATTCTCAATTCACTGCTCTTCATGGGCTCGGCCTACATGATCAATTCCACTTGTTTTCTGCTCTCCCCTGTTGCGCTGCTGGTCATCCTGGGATACAGTTATACAAAACGATTTACGGCTCTTTGCCATATTGTGTTGGGCATCGGGCTTTCCCTGGCTCCTACAGGAGCCTTCAT
>JBIJAE010000179.1:0-4066 GCA_044345895.1 Chitinophagaceae bacterium | reverse complement strand
CAAGGAAAACAATGTTTTCCCCATGGTACCCCAAGGCTGTGGTGTTGGCGAAATCAGACTTAAATAAACGACCATGAAACAGGAATATACACTGACCATTTATACAGAAAACCAGGTGGGTTTGCTCAACAGGATTGCCATCATGTTTTCCAGAAGAAAGATCAACATTGAAAGCATGAATACTTCACCTTCAGAGATTGAAGGCATACACCGCTTCAATATTCTCATCAACGAGACTGAAGATGTTGTGAGAAAAATTGTTCGCCAGATTGAGAAGCAGGTTGATGTGCTTAAAGCATATTTTAATACCAATGACACGATTATCTGGCAGGAACTTGCTCTGTATAAAGTGCCCACTGACATCATCGCAGAAAAAGTGAAAGTAGAGCGATTGTTGAGAACCTATGGCGCGAGGGTTGTGGCCATCAGATCTGATTACACCATTTTTGAAACCACAGGACAAAGGGAGGAAACAGATACCCTGCTGAAGGTCTTGGCAGAATATGGACTGATTGAATTTGTAAGGAGTGCAAGGATTGCCATCATCAAGGACAGCAAAGGCTTTCACGAGAAACTTAAAGAATTTGAGTTGGCTGAACCAACACAACATATAATTGACGAACCCATCTCTGCTGATGAAGCAGCATCAAAAGTGGTTTAAACATTTTCTACAATTAAAAACAAAAAACAAGGTTTATGGCAAAGTTAAATTTCGGTGGAACTGAAGAAAACGTGGTAACGCGTGAAGAATTCCCACTGGCTAAGGCACAAGAAGTTTTGAAAGATGAAGTTGTAGCTGTCATCGGCTACGGTGTTCAAGGTCCGGGACAGGCATTGAACCAAAAAGAAAATGGCATCAATGTCATTGTTGGACAGCGCAAAAATTCAAAGACTTGGGACAAGGCCATCGCTGATGGATTTGTTCCTGGCGAAACACTTTTTGAAATTGAAGAAGCCCTTGAAAGAGGTACCATCATCTGTTACCTGCTCAGCGATGCTGCACAAATTGCCATGTGGCCAACTGTAAAGAAACACCTGACTCCCGGAAAGGCTTTGTACTTCTCCCATGGTTTTGGTATCACCTATAACCACCAGACAGGCATTGTTCCTCCAGCTGATGTTGACGTATTCCTGGTAGCGCCTAAAGGATCAGGAACTTCTTTGAGAAGGATGTTCCTTCAAGGAAGGGGTTTGAACTCAAGCTATGCCATTTTCCAGGATGCAACAGGTAAAGCGTATGACCGTGTTGTTGCCCTTGGTATTGCCATTGGCAGTGGCTATCTGTTTGAAACAAATTTCAGAAAAGAGGTATATAGCGATCTTACCGGTGAAAGGGGTACGTTGATGGGAGCCATTCAGGGAATCTTTGCTGCTCAGTATCAGGTACTGCGCGAAAGGGGCCACTCTCCATCAGAAGCATTCAATGAAACTGTTGAAGAACTGACACAATCATTGATGCCGTTGGTAGCAGAAAACGGAATGGACTGGATGTACGCCAACTGTTCCACTACCGCCCAAAGAGGTGCATTGGATTGGTGGAAGAAGTTCAGGGACGCAACTGCACCTGTATTCAACGAATTGTACGATAGTGTTTCTGCTGGAAAAGAAAGCCAACGCAGCATTGACAGCAATTCACAGCCCGACTACCGTGAAAAACTTGAGGTTGAACTCAAAGAGCTCAGGGAAAGCGAAATGTGGCAGGCTGGCAAAACAGTTAGAAGCCTCAGGCCTGAAAACCAGGGAAAATAATTATTCCTTAAAACAACCATTTACAGGGGGCATTTCCATGCCCCCTTTTTTATTGCAGCAATTGACCATGAAAATGAATCTGCTATAGTATATTTGCAAAAATATTTTCAGATGAACCTCCACGAATACCAAGCCAAGGAACTGCTCAAGAAATACAATGTACCTGTTCAGGAAGGATTTGCCTGTAGCTCTGTAGAAGAGGCCAGTGCAGCATATGAGCAGATCAAGGAAAAAAGTGGAAGCAAGTTTGCTGTGGTAAAAGCACAGATTCATGCAGGTGGACGTGGAAAGGGGCAGGTTATAGAAACAGGCATCAACGGTGTAAAAGTGGGCAAAAGCCTTGAGGATATCCAGGAGTTTGCACAAAAAATACTGGGCGGTACACTGGTTACCATCCAAACAGGTCCTTCGGGAAAACTGGTCAGCAAAATCCTTGTTGCCCAGGACATGTACTATGACGGACCTTCAGAAAGAAAAGAATTTTACCTCTCCATCTTGCTTGACAGAGCAACTGGCCAGAACGTGATCATGTACAGCACTGAGGGTGGAATGAACATTGAAGATGTTGCCCATGACACCCCTGAGAAAATTTTCAGAGAGTCTGTGCATCCATCAGGCGGTTTGCTTCCTTTTCAGGCAAGAAAAATTGCTTTCAACCTGGGTGTGAGCGGAGATGCTTTCAAAAACATGGTCAAGTTTGTGACCAACCTCTATAATGCATATGTGGGTCTCGATTGCTCCATGCTGGAAATCAATCCCCTTTTCAAGGCAGCTGATGACAAGATCATTGCTGTTGATTGCAAAATGGGCATAGACGAAAACTCACTGGGAAGGCATGCTGACCTTGCTGCAATGCGTGATTTTTCTGAAGAAGATCCTACAGAAGTGGAGGCAGGAAAATTCAATCTCAACTTTGTGAAGCTTGATGGTAATGTAGGCTGCATGGTAAATGGTGCTGGTCTTGCGATGGCAACCATGGACATGATCAAACTCAGTGGTGGTGAGCCTGCCAACTTCCTTGACGTAGGAGGTACTGCCAATGCACAAACAGTAGAGGCAGGATTCAAAATCATCATGCAAGACCCCAATGTAAAGGCCATCCTCATCAATATTTTTGGCGGAATTGTACGCTGCGACAGGGTTGCTTCCGGTGTAATTGAAGCATACAAGAACCTCGGCAACATCAATATCCCCATCATTGTACGCTTACAGGGAACCAATGCAGTTGAAGCCAAGAAGCTGATTGATGAGAGCGGATTGAAAGTACAAAGTGCCATCCTCCTCAGCGAAGCTGCAGACCTGGTAAAGCAAGCAGTTGCCTGATAGCCATTCAACGCCACATATTGTCCATTCGGATTTTATCAATCTTATTGCTGCTCTTCGCATCTCCCCTGCTCCTGTTGGCGCAAAGAAAGAACGATGACCTCAACTACCATATCAAAAAAACGCCAACGCCGATTTTGATTGATGGGGAAATTGATGAGGCCTGGTTATTGGCAGAAACAGCCGAAAATTTTAACATGGTCTTGCCCATGGACACCAGCAAAGCCCTGGTCAAGACTGCTGTCAAAATGAGTTACGATAGCGAGCATCTTTACCTGATTGCCATCTGCTACAACAAACCCGACCAGGCATACATGGTTGAATCCCTTAAAAGGGATTTTGCTTTTGGAAAGAATGATAATTTCCTTCTTTTTATGGATCCCTTCGACGACCAAACCAACGGATTCAGTTTTGGCTCAAATGCTGCCGGAGCACAATGGGATGGCATCATGTATGATGGAGGAAAAGTAGACCTGAACTGGGACAACAAATGGAGCTCGGCCGTAAAGAATTACCAGGACAAATGGATCTGGGAAGCGGCCATTCCTTTCAAAACAATTCGCTATAAAAATGGCATCAAAACCTGGGGCATCAACTTTAGCCGACTGGACATCACCATGGCTGAAAAATCAAGCTGGGCGCCAGTTCCAAGACAGTTCCCCACTGCCACATTGGCCTACAGTGGTCAATTGATATGGGATGAACCACCACCAGAGGCCGGCACCAACATATCTGTCATCCCCTATGTGCTGACCAGCGGAAGCAAAAATTACAGTGCAGCCACAAAGGCTGCTTTCAAAAGAGAGGTTGGGCTGGAAGCCAAAATAGGCATCACTTCATCGTTGAATCTTGACCTGACGGTGAACCCGGATTTCTCTCAGGTAGAAGTTGACAGACAGGTAACCAACCTGGACCGCTTTGAATTGTTTTTCCCGGAAAGAAGACAGTTCTTCCTTGAAAATGGGGATCAGTTTTCCAATTTTGGTTATGCAGG
>JBIJAE010000178.1:0-4088 GCA_044345895.1 Chitinophagaceae bacterium | reverse complement strand
TTTGATAGTTCTACTGCCATCATCATGGCCATCGATACACCAGCCATTATTTTAAAGACAACTGATGGAGGTAAAACCTGGAGAAAAGTATTTGAAGACCAAAGGCCTGGCATGTTCCTTGACGCGATGGATTTTTCTGGCAACAATGGCGTCGTTATTGGAGACCCCATCAATGGAAAGACTTTTATGGCAGTGAGCAGCGATAAAGGGGATAACTGGCTGCCTAAGGAAACAACTGATAAAATGATGGATGGTGAAGCATTTTTTGCCTCCAGCGGTTCCAATATCAAACTCATGCAGGCCAAACGGGATTATAAAACCTTGTTTGTTTCAGGCGGTATCCAGTCCCGATTGTTCTTCAATGGGAATGTCATCAGCCTGCCCATGCAATCTGGTAAAAATTCAACCGGTGCCAATGGATTGGCCTTGCATCCCAATCAAAAACAGGGCGTCATCATTGGGGGAGACTTTGCCAATGACAAAAGAAGGGACAGTGCTATGCTGCTTTTTTCATTGTATCCTTCAGTCAAATTCATTACTCCTGTCACGCCTCCTTCAGGCTACAAAAGTGCAGCAGTTTATTTATCCCGATCCATGGTATTGTCTTGTGGAACTTCCGGAGTTGACCTTTCTGTTGATGGCGGTTTGAACTGGAAAAAAATCAGCGACATCGGTTTCCATGTTGCTGTCAAATCTCCTGACGGCAAACATGCCATCATGGCTGGAGGTAATGGGAGGATTGCAAAAATCGCATTTTAGAAAGGCTCGTATATTTTACTCATGCATTTGTTGGTTAACATCACCATCAAAGCCTGAAAAATATTTTCTTCTTGTAAAGAAACTCACAGAGCTTCCATTCAATAAAAAAAATGGTGAGGCTGCTGATGATGCCAATGCCATTTTCGGCTATAAAGCGGTGGAGCAATCCATCTGCAATGGTGGAAACATATCCGTTGAACCATTTGCCTCCCACGATTTCAAAGAACAGGTAGATGAAAATTGAATTCATGCCCAAAACATTAAAAAAAGTCAATCCTTTTTTGTTTCCTCTTACATCAACAAAATAATAACAGGCAGCAAGCCCAAGCAAGCACCAGCCCAGCGAAGCCATGGTGAAAGAGGTAGTGGCAATTCGCTTGATGATGGGTGTAATGCCTACCAGGTCTAATCCATAGCCAATCAGAAGGGTTGCAGCACCCCATATCAACAATTGTTTTGTTTTTTCAGGTTGCTTGCTCATCAGGTATTTTCCTACAAGTGCTCCTACAATGGTATGTACCGCAGTGGGAATACAATTGATGGCTACCCATCCTCCACGGTTGATCTTCCCCATCAATACCATGTCCATGTAGTTTCCAAAATTATACTGATCAACATAGGTTTGGTTGTATCCCGGAACATCCATGAAACGATACAGGATTTCTGTCAGCAAGAGCAAGCCAATGCTGAACAATACCTGGGTCTTGAATTTCCACTCAAAAATAAAATACGCAACAGCAATCGTGAAAGAAAGCTGTGTGAGTACATTCCATAATTCAAATGAGAGACCATTTTTTCTAACTGCATAAATCAATACTCCCCAAAAAAACAACCACCCGCATCGCTTCAGGATTTTACTTGTCCGCTGACCATAGCCAAGCGATTTTGATTTCATTCCTTCAATGGAATAAGCCATGGCAGTTCCTGCGATAAACATGAACCCAGGTTGAATCAGGTCCCAAAACCGAAGGCCATTCCATGGGTGATGGTGAAACTGGTTAATCAGCCCGGAAAGCCAGTGGTCTTTGGTGACATCTTGCAGCACATCATAAAGGCCGGCGGCTTCCAGTGCCAATAAGAACATGATAAGTCCTCTCATGAGATCCAATGAGACCAATCGTTTCGAGCTGAATTCGGTTTTGATGGATGTTTGCATACGCTTATTTTTCCAGTTACAATTTAATCTATCGGCTGTTAAATGCAATAGTTTTCAGTAATTTGGCAGCACAAATGCCAACATGAAAGTTATTGTATGCCAAACGCCTGGTAGTTTTGAGTTGATTGAAAAAGAAATACCAAAACCAGCTCCTGGATTTTCCATCATTCAGATCAAGCGTATCGGTGTTTGTGGAACAGATCTTCATGCTTTTGCGGGCAACCAACCTTTTTTCAGTTACCCAAGGGTATTGGGCCATGAGCTGGCCGCTGAATTTGTTGAAGGAGATGCAGCAGGTTTTGTAAAAGGTGAGGCTCTGACCATTGTTCCTTATTTCTATTGTGGCAATTGTATTGCCTGCAGAAATGGCAAGCCCAATTGCTGCGCTGCCATCAAGGTCTTCGGTGTACACATTGATGGCGGAATGTCAGCCTATGTATCTGTGCCCTCCTATGCGCTGGTAAAAAGTGGGGGCCTGAGTTTGGATCAGCTTGCTTTGGTTGAGCCCTTGGCGATCGGTGCACATGCGGTGTCTCGTGCCCAGGTTGTTCCTGGAGAAAAAATATTGGTCGTTGGTGCAGGCCCAATCGGAATTGGATTGGTGTTGTTTGCCCAATTAGCAGGTGCAGAAGTGGTGTTGATGGATACAAATAATGAAAGGCTTCAGTTTTGTCGAAATCATTTTGCTGTTTCTCATACCATTAATCCGTTGCAACAAGACGCCATAGATATGTTGAAGGAATTTACAACAGGAGACATGCCCAGTGTCGTCATTGATGCAACAGGAAGCCAACGGGCCATCAACAATGCATTTGCCTACATGGCGCATGGAGGTAAATACATCCTTGTAGGTTTGCAGCTCGGTGAGATTTCTTTCAGCCATCCGGAATTTCACAAGCGTGAGGCAACGCTGATGAGCAGCCGCAATGCAACCAAAGCTGATTTTAGTCATGTCATGGATGCCATTGCCTCAGGCCGAATCGATCCCTTGCCCATGATTACCCATCGGCTTTCGTTTAATGAGGTAGTGGATAGCTTCTCCACGCTTTCTGATCCATCAAACAAGGTTGTCAAAGCCATGATTGATTGTTAAGCCTCTTGAAAAATCCTACCTTCGCACGGTGATTTACGTAAAGCTGATTCTTGTAGCTATCATGTGGGGCGGCACTTTCATCGCCACCAGAATGGCATCGCAGGTATTTGAACCTTTTACAGGTGCTTCTTTTCGTTATGCGTTTGCACTTCTCCTTATGATACCCTTGATGTTGATGAAAGACAAAGCTGCTTTGCGCATCAACAAAAAACAATTCCTCCAGCTACTGTTATTGGGTAGCACAGGAATTTTTGCCTACAGCTTTTTCTTTTTCAATGGAATGAAAAGGGTAGAGGCCAGCCATGGATCGCTTATCGTTGCGTTGAATCCGGTATTGGTCATGTTGATTTCAACCCTGTTCGGCAAGGATCGAATCAACGGCATACGCATACTTGGTGTAATACTTTCTCTGGCAGGAACTGCAATAGTTATTGCAAGGGGTGATATTTTTTCCCTGTTCTCGACTTTTACCTGGGGAGATGCTTTCATGCTCGGATGCCCCATCTCCTGGGCTTTTTATACCTACTTTGCAAAGGATGCCCTCAAGACAACTACTCCATTGCAGGCCTCCACCTGGGCCATTCTCCTGGGATTTTTGATGATTCTTTTCTTCGTCCCTTTTGAGACTTATCCCACCAAGGTAGATTGGTCGGTTTGGCTGGCCCTGTCTTATCTTGGCATTTGTGGATCAGTGCTGGGGTTCGTTTGGTATTACGAAGGGATTCAAAAGATTGGTCCTGTCAAGACCTCCGCTTTCAACAACCTGATTCCGATATTTGCGATGATACTTTCAGTAATCGTGCTTGGTGAAACCATTCATGGTTACACCTTGTATGGATCTGCTATGGTGATTGGAGGGGTTTTTCTCATCAACCGTTTCTGATCAGTTCGTTCTGCCAGGATATGCTTTCAATGCCTCTTCCAGACAGTCCATGGCTTGGTCAATGTCTTCGTTATTTATAACATAAGCAAGCCTTACCTCATTCTTCCCCAATCCTTTTGTTTCGTAAAACCCACTTGCTGGAGCAAGCATGACAGTCTGGTTGTTGTAGGAAAATGATTCAAGCAGCCATTGGCAGA
>JBIJAE010000256.1:0-3019 GCA_044345895.1 Chitinophagaceae bacterium | reverse complement strand
TGCCGTTCTGTGGATGTCTGGCCAACGCCTTCCTTCTGCCAGGAATTCTATTCTCCTCTCAAGAAGAATTGCCTGTAGTAGTGCTGTTGGATTAGCAAACCTTGCTGCAGTGTACTGTTGGGTTGCAGGTGTTGCAAGGGACCTGTTCCTGACAATATTCAGAAGGTCAATTGCTCTCTGTGAAACAACTGTTGTAGAAAGCCTGGCTTCTGCTTCTGCTTGGTTCAACAATACTTCAGCCCACCTGATGATAGGGGTATTGTCACCACGACCAGCGTAGTCAGTGTATTTTGTGGTCATGATGGCCCTTCCAAGTGAACTTCCACCGTTTCTGTAGAGTGTTGTTCTTCTTGTATCATCTGCCAGCCATCCGGTATTGTTCCAGATGATAGGAGAAATACAAACAAGTCCACGGCCAAGCAGGTCTGTTGAGCCGTACATGGCAGCAGGAGCGCCATTTACAGACCCATTGTCAAGTGCATCATTTTTAACACTGAAAATGTTCTCAGTGGTCACACTGTTACCGCTGGCATGTCCAAATGAACCTGCAGCTGCTGCAATCAGCGAATGATTGCCAACAAGGCTCCTGGTTGCACTTGGTGTTGCAGGAGTCACAGCAGTTGGAATCAGCTGGTTACCTGCAGCAATTGCGTTTGCCCATTGTCCCATGTGTATGAAAACCCTCTGTTTGAGCGCGATGGCCGCAGATTTTTGTGCACGAATTACTGCACCCCCTGAATTGGTTACAGGAAGATTGGCTTCTGCAAAGTTCAGGTCTTCAAGAATCTTGGCATAGTTATCAGATACCTTTGGTCTTGCATCTTTTTGTAGCTTTTCCAATGTAGCACTTCCAGTAACTGCATAATCCCTGTATGGCACACCCAATGAAGCTCCATTGCCATCAAGAAATGGTCTTGCAAAGTGGACCAACAGTTCGTGGTGTCCAAGGGCGCGGAGAAAACGGCATTCAGCTTCGAATTGTATTGCCAGTGCCGGAGTGATGATGCCTGCGGCTCCTACTTTTTTGAATCCCTCAATGGCAATGTTGGCCTTGTTGATCAACCCATAGGTATTGTCCCACATGGCCACATTGTTAGCCGTAACTGGGGTGTAAGTACCCTGATAGGTGAATTGATAAAAGGCCTGCAGGTTGACGACATCCTCGCCCCTGTTATCACCTTGCTGAATGGTAGCAGCACCGAATGGGTATCCGCGTCCGGCCAATGTTGGGCCACCAGTTTGGGCAGCATCATAAACACCGTTGAGGGCAAGTGTTGCCCTTTCGGCGGTGGTAAATACACTTTCATCAGTGAAGGCTGAATAAGGCTGTTGGTCAAGTACTTTTTCGCAACTTGCCATCCCTATTGCCATCCCCAAGATGAGTGTACCCTTTGAAATGTATTTTGTGAGTCTCATTGTTTACTGTTTAATTGTTTTGTAATGGTTACAAATTAGAATCCTGCACTGAAGCCAAAAGAAACGATTCTCAATGTAGGGGATACCGCACTGTCTAGTCCACCCTGGCTTGCATTGTCCGGATCAAGTCCTGTGTACTTGGTAAAGTTCAGCAGGTTTTGTCCTTGAATAAAGATTCGTGCATTTTTCAAGTAGCCATTTGACTTTCCCTGAAGTGCATTGCCCAAATTGTAGCTCAATACAAGGTTTTGAAGCCTGAAGAAGTTTCCGTTTTCAACAAATCGTGAAATGGTTTGTCCATTTTGGTTGATGATGTTGCTTTGGGCATACCTCAGTCTTGGAACATCGGTTACATCTCCAGGATTTTTCCACCTGTTCATGATTTCTGTACCATTGTTGTGGAAGTTCTGGCTTACGAGGGCTTCCTGGCGGGTAATGTTCATGATCTTGTTTCCGCCCTGGAACCTGAACATGAATTCAAATGAGAAGTTCTTCAGGTTGAGGGTATTCGTGAACGCACCAAAGAAAGTCGGAAGACTGTTTCCAAGGTTTACCTTGTCAGCATCTGTAAGTGATGTCTGGTTGGCTGCAGTCATGGTAGCATCACTTTTTCCATTTGAAGTGAAATAAGCACCACTTACTGAGTTCCTTTGAACCAGGCTACCGTCAGCCTTCAGGTACATTGGATTTCCAGTTGCGGTATTAACACCTGCATAATTCCATCCCCAAAGGTAGTTCAAAGATTGACCTACTTCTATGCGGTTGTAAGCTCCTGGAATTGTCTTAACAGGAGTGCCTCCAATTGAATAAAGGGAAGTGATTTCATTTTTGAGTTGCGTATAGTTGGCATTGATGCCCCAAGAGAAATTCTTGGTTTTGATCACATCGCCACTCAAGCTGAATTCAAGTCCACTGTTGCGTGCGGAACCAATGTTTTGGCTGATGGAATTACCCGGAATACCCGCAGAGTTGGGTGTTGGTACAGCAAATACAAGTTGGTCTATGTCGTTGAGGAACCAATCTGCAACCAAGGTAAAGCGATTTTTGAGAAGGCCCAATTCCAAGCCAACATCAAATTTCTTGCTGCTCTCCCATTGCAATGATGAATTGCCAATTGCACTTGGAGCAAGACCTGGGATGTTTCCATAAGGTGCAGAGCCGAAGGTGCTAAGATAAGGGAAGCCGCCAAGTTGGTTACCAACAATGGCATAAGATCCTTTCAGTTTTACATCACCAAAGGTGTTGTTGAGGAAGGTGCTGTTTTTCCAGAATCCTTCTTCAGAAAGTCTCCATCCTGCTGATGCTCCAGGGAAGATACCAAAACGATTGTTGGGAGATAGCGAGCTTTGACCATCCCTTCTGACTGATCCTTGTATGAAATACTTGCTTTGGAAATCATAATTCAAGCGTCCGAACAGGGAGTGAAATCCACTAACACTGTAACCACCGCCGGCGAACTGAAGTGCACCTGATCCGCCAATGACATTTCTTTGTTGGAAGAAAGGATCTGAGATTTGCTGCAATGCGCCAGTAACGTTGCGGCTCATGTCCTCTTGCACTTCATGACCTGCTGTCATGTAAAGATTGTGGCCTCCGCTGAACG
>JBIJAE010000177.1:0-4092 GCA_044345895.1 Chitinophagaceae bacterium | reverse complement strand
ATGAAGCGCATTACCCTGGCTCCGCTCATGATTGTTGCAGGTTTGCTCATTGAGGTCTATGCCATCATGAAGAAATCCAAGCAATAGTTTGATCATTTTTATTCCTCTTTCATGAATACATTCCAGGCCATCATTTTGGCCATTATCGAAGGCATTACAGAATTTCTTCCTGTGTCTTCTACTGGTCATATGGTGATCGCCTCTGCGTTTTTCAACATTGGAGATGACACCTTCACCAAATTATATGAAGTGGTGATACAGTTTGGCGCCATTCTTTCAGTTGTTGTTTTGTACTGGAAGAAGTTCATGGACTTCAAGCGTGTCAGTTTTTATTTCAAGCTTTTTGTTGCCATTCTTCCAGCCCTGGCCTTTGGCGCGTTGTTCAAAAAACACATTGAGGCCGTACTGGAAAAACCACTCTTCATCTCCATTGTACTATTTGCCGGTGGAATCATTCTTCTTTTTGTAGACAAATGGTTCAACAATGGAACCACTGAGAAAGAAGAAGAAATCACCTACAAAAAAGCTTTTTTCATTGGTATGTACCAGGTGCTGGCAGTCCTGTTTCCTGGATTGAGCCGCAGCGCTGCAACCATTATTGGTGGCATGCAGCAGAAGCTCACCCGCTCTTTGGCGGCAGACTTCTCCTTCTTTCTTGCAGTACCCACAATGGCAGCAGCCACGTTGAAAAGCCTCTACGATATCTGGAAAGATGAACCTGCCTTGCTGAATACCGAGGGCATTAATTTTCTTGTACTGGGAAGCTGCATCGCATTTGTTGTTGCCCTGCTTGCCATCAAATTTTTCATCCGTTTCCTGCAACAAAATGGATTCAGGATCTTTGGATGGTACAGAATTGTGCTTGGCGCTGTCTTGATATTGCTTATCTTAACGGACAAGCTTTAGCCAATGAATACCACAAGGAAGAAGATTCAAAACGCCTGGGCCATGTACGACTGGGCCAACAGCACGTATAACCTGGTCATCACTTCCACCATTTTTCCTGCCTATTATGTGGCAGTGACCAGCAGCAAAAATCCTGAGGAGCTTTCCTATGTCAGTTTCTTCGGTATCCGCATCATCAATACAGCACTGCAGAATTATGCACTGGCCTTCGTTTTTTTCCTGGTGGCTTTGATGTCTCCCATCATGTCTTCGATTGCTGACTACAGGGGAAACAAAAAAGCCTTCATGCGTGCATTCATGCTGCTCGGTTCCTTGTCCTGCGTTGCTTTGTTCTTTTTCACGCCAGACAGAATTGAATACGGCATCATCTTTTTCTCCCTTGCTGCATTGGGCTTCTGGAACAGCTGGGTTTTTTACAACTCCTATCTACCTGATATTGCAACCCCTGAAGAGCGGGATCGTGTGAGTGCCAAGGGATTTGCCATGGGATACATTGGCAGTGTTTTGCTGCAATTGATTTGCTTTGTCATCATTTTGAAGCCGGAACTAGTCGGCCTGGACAATGGCGACAAAACATTGGGACCAAGGATTTCCTTCCTGCTGGTTGGGCTGTGGTGGTTTGGATTCTCCCAAATCCCATTGCGTGCATTGCCCTCCAATACCAAAAGCAATAAAGAACTGAAAAAACACATCCTTGTCAATGGATTTCATGAACTCAAACTTGTTTGGAAGCAAGTGAAACAGATCCCGGCCCTGAAACGTTTTCTTGGCGCATTTTTCTTTCTGAGTGTTGGGGTTCAAACCGTGATGATGGTGGCAGCAGGATACAGCAAAAAACAGATCTTTCCTAAACCTGAGGATGAGCCAAAACTCATTCTTACCATCCTGCTGATCCAAATTGTTGCCATCTTTGGTGCCATCGCTTTGAGCAGGTTGTCAAAAATAATTGGCAACATTCCAACCATGCTGGTTGGCATTGTGATATGGGTGGGCATTTGCATTTGGGGCTATTTCATCAAATCCCAAACAGAATTTTATATCCTGGCAGCCTGCGTGGGATTGGTCATGGGAGGTATTCAGTCGATGAGCCGAAGCACCTATTCAAAACTCTTGCCCGCAACAACTGACACCACTTCATTTTTCAGCTTCTACGATGTAACTGAAAAGATTGCTTTAACCATTGGCCTCTTTCTGTTTGCCTACAATGAAGAACTCACTGGAAGCATGAGGAATTCCATTCTTGTTCTCATGGTATTCTTCATCATCAGTTTTTTTGCCTTGCTCTACACCAAGGCTGTCATCACAAGAGAAAAATATGCAAGTCTATTCCATTGATACCGGTCTCTTCAAACTTGATGGTGGCGCCATGTTTGGCGTAGTTCCCAAAACACTTTGGCAAAAGTCAATTCCTGCAGATGAAAACAACCTTTGCAGTTTTGCCATGCGCTGTTTGCTTGTTGTGGATGGAGAAAGAAAAATCCTCATCGATACCGGGATGGGAAACAAACAATCGGCAAAATTTTTCAGCCACTATTTTCCACATGGAAATGAGCATTTGCTGGGGTCACTGCGTCAGTTTGGATTTCAACCAGAAGACATCACCGATGTGCTGTTAACACACCTGCATTTTGACCATTGTGGGGGTGCTGTTTCAAGAATCAACGACCAGCTTGAGTTGACATTCCCCAATGCGCTTTACTGGAGCAGTGAAGCCCACTGGCAATGGGCCACGAATCCAAACGCAAGAGAAAAAGCATCTTTTCTGACAGAAAACATCTTGCCTATTTTTGAAAAAGGAAGATTGCGTTTTGTAGAAGAGACAAAAGGTGAAAAAACCATTTTCAGCCCTGGCATTGACATCATGTTCACCAATGGACATACCCGTTCCATGATGCATCCCCTGATCAAGATCAAGGGCAGGACCCTTGCTTATGTAGCCGACCTCATTCCCACTGCTGCACATATTCCATTGCCCTATCTCGCGGCATATGACATGTTCCCCATGACAACCCTGGAAGAAAAGAAAAACTATCTCGAAGAGGCAGTAGCCAACAACCACATTCTTTTTCTGGAGCATGACGCTACAACCATTTGCTGTACAGTAGAAAAGACCGAAAAAGGTTTTAGGAAAAAAGAAACTGTCCGACTGGAAGACCTGAATTGATCATTTGAAACTGATCATGGATTGCATGGGATAGCGAAGGTTCCTGTACCCCATCATGTCAACCTTGATGCTGCCCACAGTTATCGGGCTCTCAATCCGCAAAGGAACATGGTTGCCATCATCCGAAACCCATACGCTCATGAGCTCTCCCCCCTCAAAGATGGTACCACTGATGAGCATGGGTTTGAACTTGATGGCCCTGAACCTGCCATAGCGGGTCTTGATGGTTTCTTTTCCCATGTAGCGTATATAGATGTTGTGAACCTCATCATCCAAAAACATCTTAAAGGGGATCTTCTCTCCTACCTTGTATTTTGAGAAATTGATGTTGCGGGCATAATAAATGGAACTCAGTACATCCTGCATACAATCATCAATAGGAAAGGTTCCTTTTGTGCTCACTGCCTTTTTCTCTGCATGGTTGAAAAGTACGAGCTCATCTTTCCTGAAGCCGCCCTCTTCCACATGCCTTACAAATTTATAGGGCTTTAGTGTTGCAGTATCAATATATGTTTCATACCGGTCGCGCACTTTGAAAATCCAGTCATAAGATGGATTAGAAGTACCCAGGCTCACCACATGGTAGACTGGCCTGGCATTGAGCTTTTCATTGGACACGGTAAAAGAAGCAGTTCCTGCATCCACATAAAGACCAATCACGTTATAGAAAATCTTATACGTGATCACCTCTCCTGCACTAAAAGACATGTTGCTGAGGCCACAAAAATCATTTCCAGCGCTCAACCTGATCAGGCCGAGAGAGAAAATGGAAACAAGTATTATTTTGTGGAAACGCCGCATGTTGCAAATATAAAACCATTGTCAGTCGGATTTTGTTCTGCGAATGGCCACAAGAATAAAGTTTTCTTAAAAAGGTGAAAGCATAATTTTTACCTGGATCGATAGCGCAGCAATCCAACAGCACCAACCAATGCTGGCAACATTAGGTTGATCAGCCAGACAGCCGTAACCGAAACCGCTATTCCCAGTGTATTCTCGGTCAAAGATCCCATCAGCATCAG
>JBIJAE010000062.1:0-7497 GCA_044345895.1 Chitinophagaceae bacterium | reverse complement strand
CCCATGTTCTTCACAGGCGGCATAAACCCCTTCATAAAATTCCTCAATCGCCTCAACACTGAACCGGCTGCTGAGTCCGATGCTCAGGGTGATCTGTGTTGGCGTAGCATTCATCGCATAGACATCGCTCAGGTTAACAATCACTGACTTGTAGCCCAGGTGTTTGAGCGGCGTATAGGACAGGTCGAAATGTACGCCTTCCACCAACAGGTCTGTTGTGATGACAGACTGTTTTCCAAAATGGTCGATAACGGCTGCATCATCGCCCACACCGAGGATAGATGAAGCGTTTTGCAGTTCAATGTTTTTTGTCAGGTGATGGATCAGTCCGAATTCACCGTAGTCCTTTATCTCTGTTCTTGACATGATATTTTATTGATGTGTATTATGAATCCAACGAATCAATTCGTCATGGATCTTACCATTCGTTGCAACGATGCGGTGTTGATAGGGCGAATAGGCATCGCCATTGAAATCAGTAACCCTTCCGCCGGCCTCTTCCACCATCAGATACCCGGCTGCGCTGTCCCAGGGCATGAGCTTGTGTTCATAGAAGCCATCCAGTCGTCCAGCCGCAACCCAGCAGAGATCAATCGCGGCGGAGCCGAGTCTCCTGACGGGAACACCCTCACGGATCAACCTGCCAAAAACCTCCAATGGGCCATTTTCCATGTCCAAGTAGACGTAGGGAAACCCAGTAACAAGGCAGGAGTGTCTGACGCTGTCTTTTTCGCTGACGCGCAATTTCTGATCATTCAAATAAGCGCCCTGACCCTTTTCAGTAAAAAAAAACTCATTCATCATGGCATTGTACACAGCCCCCATGATCATTTCTCCGTCTTTTTCCAAGCCGATGCTTACGCAGCAGAGCGGAATGCCGTTGGCGAAATTGATGGTGCCATCAATCGGGTCGATGATCCATTTGTAGGCGGAATCCATTTTCACTTCACCAATTTCTTCGCTGAGAATAAAATGATCAGGAAATTCTTCACGGATGATCTGCATGATCAGTGCTTCTGAGGCCTTGTCAACCTCTGTTACCAGGTCATTGGGACCGTCTTTAACAGCTATGGTGAACGTTGAGTTGATCCTTTCCTTGATCAGCAGTCCGGCTGCATTTGCGGCCTTAAGAAGTGTGCTTTTGAGCATGTTGCAAAGATAACCCAAAAAGGAATAAGGCTCGGGGGTAGAAGATTCGTGTTGTCTGCAATCATCCCCTTTACCATTACAAATGTTGTTGGGGCACGAGGGATGAAACAGGATTAAATATTCCCTTTCTTCATTTCATTGAAGGCGTGATCAACCGCCCTGGCCGTAAGTGCCATATAGGTCAATGAGGGGTTGATACAAGAACTGGAGGCCATGCTCGATCCGTCTGTGATGAAAAGGTTTTTGACAGCATGCAACTGGTTCCATTTGTTGAGGACGGATGTTTTTTCATCATGCCCCATTCTGGCTGTGCCCATTTCGTGGTTGGCGTTGCCCGGGAAAGACATTGTTCCGGTTTGTTTTACGTTTTTCAGCCCTATTTCCTCAAACATCGCCTTCATCGATTCGGATGCGTCTTTGAAAATGGCCTTTTCATTGTCTTTGAAAGAGCAATCAATGGTCATGCCTGGTCGGCCGTAAATATCCTTGATGTTATTGTTGAGGGTGATGCGGTTTTCAGCGTAAGGAAGTGTTTCGCCATAATAGCCCAGGTTGATCTTCCATTTTCCTGGTTCGGTTGCGATGGACTTGAGGTCTTCTCCTATTGCATCAGTACTGCTGCCCCTTTCCCTGGATGCGGAACCCTGGTAATAATAACCCCTGATGAAATTGGGTTCTTGTTTATCGATGTTCTTGAAACGGGGCACATAAATGCCCGTTGGTCTTTTCCCGTAAGTATACTTGTCTTCAAACCCCTCGATTTCAGCACTTGTATAAGACCCCTTGTGGTGGTCCATGAGGTGGCGGCCAACAATATCATAATCGTTGCCCATGCCGTTTTGAAAACGGTTGCTGGTGGAATTCAGGAGGATATAAGCCGTGGCCAGGGTGGAGGCGTTGAGGAAGATGATCTTGGCTGTGTAGACATAGGTCTTGAGGGTTTTCCTGTCGATGACTTCAACGCCAGAGGCCCTGCCCGATTTTTCATCGTACAAGATACGGTTCACAACGGCCCCGGTACGGATGGTGAGGTTACCGGTTTTCGCTGCTGCAGGTAAGGTTGATGACTGTGTGCTGAAATAAGCCCCAAATGGACATCCGCGGTGGCAGAGGTTCCTGCTTTGACAGGCAGATCTTCCGTCCAGCGGCTGGGTAATATTGGCCGAACGGGTATTGATTATTTTTATTCCCGGAAACCTGCTTTCAATTTTTTGCTTGACATGTTTTTCTGCACAGTTCATTTCAAAAGGCGGCTGAAATATTCCATCCGGAAGGATGGGAAGCCCTTCCCTGCTGCCGTTTACACCGATAAACTTTTCTGCATAATCATACCAGGGTGCAACGTCCTTGTAGCGGATGGGCCAGTCTACGCCATGACCATCTTTCAGGTTTGCGCCGAAATCCACATCACTCCACCTTACTGAAATCCTTCCCCAAAGCAGTGATCTTCCACCAAAAACATCTGCCCTCACCCAATCATAGCGCTGTTTTTCCTCGTAAGGATTTTCATTGTCCTTTACATAAAAATGCTTGTTGTCTTCCCCAATCGAATAGTGGCGAGACTGTATGGAGTATATTTTCTTTTCTTCTTCAGTCAGGCTATTCCTGTGTGGAAATTCCCAGGGGTTTTTGTTGGCTGTAGGATAATCCTTGATGTGCTCCACCATGGTGCCCCTTTCCAGCACAATGGTTTTTAGCCCCCGCTCACAGAGTTCTTTGGCCGCCCAGCCACCCGAAATGCCGGAACCAATCACAATTGCGTCAAAGTCAAAGCGTTCAGCCATGGGTAATAAATCTTGAGAGAAATTCTAAATTACAAACAAGTGTTGATGTTTTGAAAAAATACTCTCTTTTTAAATGATGAAGGGTTAAATAGGTCAAATAATTGATCTAAAAAATACCCGGAATAACGAGAAAGGTTCCCCCAAGATTTTATGTTTCAAATGTCGGAAGAGGAGTTTAAAAATTGGAGGTCACAAATTGTGACCTCCAATTCTCCAGAAAAAATGGGTTTGAGGTATATTCCCTTTTGTTTCACCGAGTTGGGAGTCGCCCTTCGGCTTTTGATTCAACCCCCATCAAAACCACGGGAGAGAATAGGATTCAAGCCTGAATACTAAACATCACAAATTTGAACACCTTGCTTCAGTGCGGCAATTTTATCATCCCAGGTAGGAATGAACTCCTGTGCCACGTAGCCTTTGTAGCCTGTGTCAACAATGGCCTTCATGATGGCAGGATAATTCAGCTCCTGCGTTTCATTGATTTCATTTCGACCGGGTACGCCTCCTGTATGGTAGTGGGCAAAATAAGTATGGTGCTTTTTGATGGTATTGATCACATCGCCCTCATCGATTTGCATGTGGTAAATATCGTAAAGCAGTTTGAAGTTTTCTGAACCTACACGTTTGCAGAGTTCAACACCCCAGTCGCTTCTGTCGCACTGGTAGTCCTTGTGGTTGATCTTGGAATTCAACAATTCCATCACAAGTATAACGCCATGTTTTTCTGCAAGGCCAACCAGTTGCTTCAACCCGGTAGCGCAATTGTTCAGGCCTGTTTCCGAATCCTTGCCGCGGCGTTGACCGGAGAAGCAGATCAGGTTTTTGTATCCTGCCTTGGCCACCAGTGGAATCATTTCTGTATAATTCTTGATGAGTTTTTCGTGAAACTTGGTATCGTTGAAACCATCGTTGAGATTGATTTCCGCACCGTTGCACATGGTCGAAACAAGGTCGTATTTTTTGAGCATGTCCCAGTCCTTGGGCCCGACCAAGTCAATTCCCTTTAGTCCAATTTTTTTGGCAGATTGACAGAACTCTTCCAGGGGGATGCTTGAATAACACCAGCGGCAGGCTGAGTGGTTGATGTTTCCTTTCAGCTTGTTTGCGCTGTCCATTGTTTCATTTTTGGTGATGGGATTGCCAAAAGATTCAGCACTGATGCTGCTGGCGGCGATGGATCCCAGCATGAGATTCTTGATGGCAGACCTTCGGGATGGAGTACTCATCCTTAAAAATAACGAAACTATTCAGAATCAAGAATTTCAGCAGCCCAAATATTGATTACCCATGCAGTTGCTGTAAAAAAAATGGCTTTTTTTCCTCTAAAAAATGGTCATAAAATGAGGTCAGCTCTTGGTCATTGTGAAAGATATTGCTGGGAACAAGGTCTTCCTGCTTCCGTTCAAACAAAACGGGGTTCCCTCTTTTGATTTCTGTTGAAATATAATCGAAGATGGAATTGATTACTGCGGTTTGTTTGTACTCAACAAGTCTTTCGATTGAATTGAGGTCAATTTTGATGGTTGTCATGGTTGGTGTTTGTCCTGTGAAATTATTAACAACCGCAAATTATGTGCACCAATACCAACGGTAATTCAGAAAATTAGGTATTTGTACTGAAAGGGACTGCGTGAAAAATGATAATCAGGCAATGAAAACGCCTTAAAAAAGTAATTGGCTGTACAATCAAATGGGCGGCAAGCTGTTTCTGATGGCTTCGTGAATGCTGTCCAGCGCTGTTTTTTCCCTGATTGTCTGGCTTGTTTCGGGGCGATCGTTTTTGGCACTTCTTACCAGGATTACCGCATTGCCTTTTTTTAATTCATCAGACATGAATTGAAACAATTCTCCGGCGGCGAATACGAGACCATAGGAATAGAGCTCCTCGATAAAATCGAGGTTGAATGTAAATGTTTTCATTTAGCAATTCATTTAATTGTGTGTAGGTGTTGTTAGCATATTAAAGTTAATGATTCAAAGGATTATAATTATCAACAGCCCAGGGGGAAAAATTAAAGCAACACTAAAAAAATATAAACCTAAACTTGGCAAGCTCTGCAAGATTAATTAGCTTCAAAACGTGAAACTTCTATTTAACCCCTTAACCAAACCTAATTTACAATGACCCAGCCCATCAATGCAAACCGTCTTTTTTTGGCGAGCTGTTTTGCGCTCATTACAACTGCCTTCTCTTTCAGTATCAGGGCGGGAATCCTCACCCAGCTTGGAACAGAATTGAGCCTGGACACGGTTCAGCTTGGTACCATCAATTCGATGTGGTTCCTTGGTTTTCCGATTTCGATGATTCTCGGAGGGATTTTTTATTCTAAGATTGGTCCCAAACTGATCATGCAAGTGGCTTTTGTTGCACATGCCATTGGTATCCTGACCACCATCTATGCCAGCAGCTATAATGTATTGTTGGTTTCCACCTTGTTGATCGGTATTGGCAACGGATGTACAGAAGCCGCTTGTAACCCAATGATTGCGGATGCTTATACCGGCAATGAGTTCAGCAGCAAGATGAACCGTTTTCACATGTGGTTCCCCGGCGGAATCGTGTTGGGTTCCCTGATTTCAAAATTCATGACCGATGCAAGCCTTCCCTGGCAGGCACAGATCTGGGTCATCCTTGTTCCTACTGTTATCTATGCCATCATGTTCTGGGGCCAAAGCTTTCCTAAGCCCAAGGCTGAAGCAAGTTCTCCCGTTGCCAATTTCAAGGCCATGTTGAATCCGCTTTATTTGTTCATGGCTGCTTGTATGGCCCTGACTGCCATCTCTGAATTTGGTCCACAACAGTGGGTTGGGCCCATCCTTGCCAAAGCGGGTGCTAGTCCGATGTTGATCCTGGCCCTTGTTACCGGTCTGATGGCGGTGGGCAGGTTCTTTGCCGGACCATTGATCCATAAGTTGAATACTGTTGGTGTGTTGTTGGGTTCTGCTGTATTTGCAGTGATTGGCATTTATATGTTGAGCACCATGAGCGGCGCAGCATTGTATGTGGCGGCGGTTGTCTATGCCTTGGGCATCTGTTATTTCTGGCCCAACATGCTTGGCTTTATTGCTGAGTCGCTTCCTAAAACGGGTGCCCTCGGCCTTTCCATCATGGGCGGAATCGGGATGTTTTCTTCTTCCATGTTCCAGCCAGTGATTGGTGGATGGATTCAACAAAACAAGACTGTAGCCGAAGCGAGTGGATTGGTGGGTGATGCGGCTGATCTTGCCGCTGGACAGGCAACACTCTCCAACATGCTACTGTTCCCAGCGATTCTAATCGTTGCCTTCGTTGGTTTGTACATCTACTCCAGGAAGACACAAAAAGCATAATCTTATCATTCTTTGATTTTGAAGGAGGGGGCATTCGCCCCCTCCTTTTTTATTATAAAACAGCATACATCACGAGGCGGTATCATTTCTTGTAAACAAGACCAAATATTGAACCGTTTTAGCGCTAAATTCATTATTTTTAAAGCTCATTTTTATTGACATTTTTCAATCAACCAACATGAACAGAAAACTAAGAATGGGTATGGTTGGCGGTGGCAAGGACGCCTTCATCGGAGCCATACATCGCCATGCAGCTGGAATGGACGGACTCATCGAATTGGTCTGTGGCGCATTGAGCATCAACCCAGACATTGCCAAGGATTCGGGCAAGTCGCTTTTTTTGGCTGAAGACAGGATCTACCTCACGTTTGAGGAAATGATCACCAAAGAAAGCCAGTTGCCGGAAGACAAGCGCATGGACTTTGTGACCATCGTTACCCCCAATTTCGCCCATTTTGCTCCGGCCAAAATGGCCATGGAGCATGGTTTTCATGTGGTTATCGAAAAACCGATTGCCTTCACTTTGGAGGAGGCCCTGGAGTTGAAACGCATCCAGGAGGCAACCGGCCGCATCCTTTGCCTTACCCATACCTATTCGGGATATCCCCTGGTTAAGCAGGCCAAACAAATGGTGAAGGAAGGGAAGCTGGGCAATATCCGCAAGGTTTGGGTGGAATATCCGCAGGGATGGCTGAGCAAACTCACAGAACGCGAAGGCAATGCCCAGGCAGCTTGGCGCACAGACCCCAAGCGCAGCGGTAAAAGCGGCTGCATGGGAGACATTGGAACACATGCAGCACATTTGGCAGAATATATTACAGGCTTGAAGATCACCCAGATCTGCGCAGACCTCAATGTGATGGTGGAAGGCAGGATGCTGGATGATGATGGCAACGTATTGCTCAAGTTTGAGAACGGAGGAGCCGGTGTATTGATGGCCTCTCAGGTGGCTGCTGGAGAAGAAAACGCCCTCAAGATCAGGGTCTATGGTGAGAAAGGCGGCATCGAGTGGGCGCAACACGAGCCCAATACCATGTTGGTCAAATGGCTGGACCAGCCCACACAGATTTACAGGGCTGGAGGCAACTATGCTGACAGGCTTTCTTCTTTTGCTGTCCATAATTCCCGTACTCCGGGAGGACATCCAGAGGGTTATCTGGAGGCCTTTGCCAACATTTACAGGAATTTCTCTTTGACCCTTGGCGCACAGATCGATGGAACAACACCAACAGCT
>JBIJAE010000065.1:0-7459 GCA_044345895.1 Chitinophagaceae bacterium | reverse complement strand
ATAAAGGCCATGCCGCGGATGCCATCCTCAACACCAACAGCTGAAATGCTCGATTTCCCTGGTGTTGAGGATGGCATCCGCGGCATGGCCTTTATTGACAACGTGGTGCTTTCTTCCCAGTCATCAGCCAAGTGGACTCCACATACGGTTTAAATTAAAAAAAGCGAATGAAAACGATAAAAGGCCCCGGTATATTCCTTGCCCAGTTCATGGGAGATGCGGCCCCCTTCAACGACCTGTCAACCATCTGTAAATGGGCGGCTGACCTGGGTTTTGTGGGTGTTCAACTTCCCACCTGGGACCCAAGGTGCATCGATTTGCAGAAAGCCGCCGAAAGCAAGACCTATGCTGATGAAGTGAAAGGAATTGTAGAAGCAGCGGGCTTGCAGATCACAGAATTGTCAACCCATTTACAAGGTCAGTTGGTGGCGGTTCACCCTGCCTATGACGAACTGTTTGATGGATTTGCTCCTGAAAACGTACGCGGCAACAGCAAGGCCAGAACAGCCTGGGCCGTTGAACAACTCAAGTACGCCGCAAAGGCATCCGCCAATCTTGGTTTGAATGCCCATGCCACTTTCAGTGGTGCCCTGCTATGGCATACTGTTTATCCCTGGCCACAAAGGCCTGCAGGATTGGTGGAAACCGGATTTACCGAATTGGCCAAAAGATGGACGCCCATCCTGGATGTATTTGATGAGAATGGGGTTGACCTCTGTTATGAAATCCATCCCGGTGAAGACCTGCACGATGGCATTTCTTACGAGATGTTCCTGGAAAAGACCAACAACCACAAAAGGGCTTGCTTGTTGTATGATCCAAGCCATTTTGTGCTACAGTGTCTTGACTACCTCAGTTATATCGACCATTACCATGAGCGCATCAAAATGTTCCATGTGAAGGATGCAGAATTCAATCCTTCCGGAAAGCAGGGTGTATATGGCGGTTACCAGAATTGGGTGGACCGTGCAGGAAGGTTCCGCTCTTTGGGCGATGGACAGGTTGATTTTTCTGCCATCTTTAGCAAGCTCACCGCATACGATTACAGCGGTTGGGCCGTTATGGAGTGGGAATGTGCCATCAAACACCCTGAGGATGGCGCAAAAGAAGGTGCAGTGTTCATCAAAGACAAAATCATCAGGGTTACAGAAAAAGCATTTGATGATTTTGCAGGAACCGGCAGCAACGAAGAATTGAACAAGAGAATTTTAGGCATTTGACAACAATCATGATAACAAAACAACAACAAACAATGAAAAAGGTACTGTTCACAATGGTGATCGCGGCAGGGCTTTATGCCTGTGGCGGTGGAGAAGAAACAACGGAAGCAAAGCCCATCAGCAATGCAACAACAGAAGAAGCGGCAGCTCCTGCAATGGCAGAGGCCCCGGCAAAAGCGGAAGAGCCTGCAAAAGAAGAGACCAAGGCTGTAGCAAAAAAAGATGGCAAGGCCCTTATCGCAGGATCAGATTGCCGTACCTGCCACAAGGACGATCAAAAATTGATTGGACCCGCTTACCAGGATGTGGCCAAGAAATATGAGAACAATGCCAAGAATGTAAAAATGCTGGCAGAAAAAGTACTCAATGGTGGCCAGGGCAACTGGGGAGAAATTCCCATGGCAGGCCATCCCAACCTGAGTGTTGATGATGCCTCAGCAATGGTAGAGTATATCTTGTCAATGAAAAAATAACAACAATGAAATCCCTTTTAACGATTGCCTTTGCTGCACTGTTGCTCTCAGCAACACCAACAACTGAAGGACCGAAGCCTGAGAAAAATGTCAAAAAAGGCTGGAAAAAGCTTTTTGACGGAAAGACCAAGAACGGATGGCATGTTTATAACAACGAAGGAACAGGTGAATCATGGAAGGTGATGGATGGTATTCTTTTTTTTGATGTAGATACAGAAAAGAACCCTAAAGTAAAAAAGGGGGGAGACCTTACAACAGACCTCGAATATGAAAACTACCACCTCAGTTTGGAGTGGAAGATTTCTGAAGGTGGAAATAGCGGAATCATCTTTGGTGTGAAAGAGGAGCCGCAGTACAAGAAGTCATACAATACAGGAATGGAAATGCAGGTACTGGACAATGAAAAAGCTGCTGATGCAAAAAATCCAAGGCACCGTGCTGGTGATTTGTATGACCTGATCAAGTGCAACAGGGAAACAGCGAAACCAGCCATGGAGTGGAACCACGCAGAAATCATTTATGTTAACAAAGCACTGACATTGAAGCTCAATGGCGAGACTGTTGTGACCACTACAGTGGGTGATGAGCAATTCAACCAACTGGTTGCAGGATCTAAATTCAAGACCTGGCCTGGTTTTGCCAAGTACAGCAAAGGAAAAATTTCCTTGCAGGACCATGGCAATCCGGTATGGTTCAAGAACATCAAGATCAAACAACTGTAATACCGCATCATTCAATTTATCTTAAACGCCGCATGAACAATGCGGCGTTTTTTATTTCGACCGATTAATCGTTAAATTTATACTTCATATATACTTTATAACTTGACCATTATGAGAAGAGTCCAATTGTTGTTTTTATTCAGCATCTGTTTTTCCATGTTTGCCAATGCACAATCCAGGGTATTGGTATTTTCTAAAACGGCTGGGTTCAGGCATGGATCCATTGGCGTTGGGAAAACAGCCATCATGCAATTGGGAAAAGAAAACGGATTTGCAGTGGATACCACCGAAGACGCAGAAGCCTTCAAGGAGGATAACCTTAAAAAGTACCAGGCGGTAATATTTTTGAATTCAACTGGAGATGCTCTGAACCCATCGCAACAGGCCGTTTTTGAAAGGTTCATCCAATCGGGTGGTGGATACATGGGTATTCATGCTGCCAGCGATTGTGAATACAATTGGCCCTGGTATGGAAAACTGGTTGGCGCCTATTTCAAGAGCCATCCCAAGCAGCAGAATGCAAAACTCATTGTGCACGACAGAACCCATATCAGCACATCACACCTTCCTGCGATTTGGGAGCGTTTTGATGAATGGTATAATTTCAAAGTGGTGCCAGGAAAAGAAGTGAATGTTCTGATCAGCATTGATGAAAAATCATACGAAGGCGGTCAAAACGGCGACAGCCATCCCATGGCATGGTACCACGACTATGATGGCGGAAGGGCCTACTACACTGAGTTTGGTCATACCAATGAATCATTTGCAGATCCCCTTTTCCTCAAACATATTTTGGGTGGCATCAAGTATGCCATTGGCAACAATGTGAAAAAAGACTACAACAAGGCAAAGTCCATGCTAGTCCCGGATGAAGACCGTTTCACCAAGAATGTATTGGCCGGTGGTGTATTTGATGAGCCAACCGAGATGGCCATCCTGCCTAATTTTGATATCCTCATCACACAAAGAAAAGGCGAGGTATTGCTCTATAGCAACACCACCAAGAAGGTAACGCAGGTTGCCAAATTTGATCTCTATTCCAAGTCTGGTGTGCAGGGCGTCAATGCAGAAGAAGGACTGTTGGGCATTACTGCAGATCCAGACTTTGTGAAGAACAATTATATCTACATGTTCTATGCCACCAACGACACTGCAGCCAACCGCTTGTCTCGTTTTGTGTACAAGGACGGAAAGCTTGACCTGAAAAGCGAAAAAAAAATATTGGACGTTGCCTCCCAGAGAAAGATCTGTTGCCATACCGGCGGCTCACTCACTTTTGGGCCTGATGGAAACCTCTTTATTTCTACCGGCGACAATACAACGCCCTTCAACCAGCCCAATTCCAAATACATCCTGGATGGTTTTGGTGCAATCGACAACCGTGAAGGTTTTGAGCAATATGATGGCAGAAGAGGATCAAGCAATACCAATGATTTGAGGGGAAAGGTATTGCGCATCAAGGTTAACCCTGATGCATCTTATTCTATTCCTGAGGGAAATCTTTTTCCTCCGGGCACACCCAAAACAAGGCCGGAGATCTACGCCATGGGTACGAGGAATCCTTACAGGATTTCGGTTGACAGAAAAACAGGTTTTTTGTACTGGGGTGATGTTGGTCCTGATGCAGGCAATGACAAACCAGAAGAAAAAGGACCAAGGGGATACGATGAGTTGAACCAGGCCCGCAAGGCCGGATATTTCGGATACCCCATGTTCATCGGCAACAACTATCCTTATCGCCAGTTCAACTATGAAACAGGCGAAGTGGGCGAATTCTTCGACCCTAAAAAACCCATGAACCTTTCCAAAAACAATACAGGTCTGCAGGAATTGCCTCCGGTTAGCCCTGCCTTCATCTGGTATCCTTATGCAGCATCACCTGAATTTCCTGAAGTGGGCACGGGTGGAAGAAATGCAATGGCGGGTCCGGTCTATCATTCAGAATTTTATCCCAAGGCGACAAGGTATCCTGATTATTTCAACGGAAAGCTCTTGTTCTACGAGTGGATCAGGGGTTGGATGAAAATGGTGAGCATGGATGCTGCAGGCAATTACCAGCAAATGGAGCCTTTTATGGAATCTACAAAATTCAAAAGCCCGATTGATGTTGAGTTAGGCCCAGACGGTAGGCTCTATGTACTCGAGTATGGTTCAGGATGGTTCAGCAAGAATGCGGATGCAGCCCTTTCCAGAATCGATTACAACGGCGGCAACAGGGCGCCCAAGGCAAAGATCAATGTGCCCAAACTTTCAGGCAGCATTCCATTTACCGTAAAGGCTGATGCCATTGGATCGGTCGATGCAGACAATGATGCCTTGAGTTATGTTTGGCATTTTGGTGCCTCTGTTCGTCCAGCAGCAACCAACCCCAATGCTTCTTTTACTTTCACTAAAGCCGGCGAATATGCCATCTATGTTGAAGTGAAAGACCCCAAAGGCGGTGTAACCAGGAGCGAAGTGATAAAGGTTTATGCAGGAAACGAAGCACCTGAGGTAAATGTAAAGCTGGATGCAGGCAACAAGTTCTATTTCCCCGGTCAGCCGGTTCCTTATACTGTCAATGTGAAGGACAAGGAAGATGGCACTACAGAAAAAGTGGACAAAAAATCGATTTATGTAAAGGTGGATTACGTGAACGGCCCAGACAAGGCCCAGACGGTAGGTCACCAGGTGATGACTGCCATCATGGAAGGCAAGAACCTGGCAGCAACACTTGATTGCAAGGCCTGTCACAAAGAAGCAGAAAAGTCTGTAGGGCCATCCTACAAGATGGTGGCAGATAAATACGAAGGGGATGCCAAAGCAAGGGCTTACCTGACCAATAAAATCATCAAGGGTGGAAGTGGTGTTTGGGGAGAAGTGGCCATGGCCGCCCATCCGGATTTAAAACCAGAAGAGGCGGGAATGATTGTGGACTGGGTTTTGAGCCTGAACAAGAAAGAGGCACCCTCTCTGCCTTCCAAAGGAACCATCACACCGTCAGAAAATGACATGGGTACCGGAAACCTGATGTTGATCACAGCCACGTATACAGATAAGGGCGGAGCAGGAATCAAGCCCCTGAGTGCAGTGGGCTCTGTTTCACTCAAAAGTGCATTGGTGAACATGCCTAGCAACAGCGGCAACCTTAGGGTTGAGATCAAGGACTGGAACAAACACCGTGCTGCCTTCCTGAACATCAGCCAGGGCAACAATGGATGGCTGGAGTTTTCCAACATCGATCTGGAAACCATTGGAACCATCGAATTTGGGTACGGCATTCCTGCACAATTGAACAAGGGCTACCAGATCAGCCTCCACCAGGATTCTCCCAACGGACCCAAGATTGCATCGTTCAAATTGGAAAATGAGTCAAGCACGATGTTCAGCAAAAAAGACCTTCCATTGCAAAACGTTGTGCCGGGCGAAAGAAAACTCTACATGAAGGTTGAGCGCATGGATGCCAAGGAAACAAACAGGCTGGCCATCATTTCGATGAAGCTGGTACCTAAAAAATAATGCATCCTTTGGCGTGCGACAGGTATTGAAAAAAGCCGGAGTTGAATCAGCTCCGGCTTTTTCTATTGAAGAACATGTTGATGCCGATGACTATTGAAATGATGAGCAGTCCGCCAAACTCTCTTGATTGCTCGATCCAGGGCTTGGTTGCTTTCATGCCCTGGACAAGGCTTTCCGCCTGGTGTTGGTTGAACCAGGCCATCACGCCATCTATTGCAAAAAACAATTTCAGTCCAAAGAAAAAGCAAAAGATCAGGGTGCCGATATGGGCAAAGGCATCATATTTTCCTCTTGCATCCAAAAAACAAACAAGGGCAACATAGCCATAGATCGGAATCCACAAATAAGGGTCAGGATCGTTGATTTGCAGCAATGCACAAACAACAAAAAGGCCACTGAAAATATAATTGAATGTTTTCATCCTAAAGGTTTTTCAGTAGGTTTGATTGCACATGGGCGATGCTTTTGCGGATGCTGTCTAAGGGCGCACCCGGGCAAACATCCTGCTCAACAAAGAAATGTTTCATGCCGGCGGTTTTGGCATGCTTGAAAATCCTTGCATAATCAATGACTCCGCTCCCCACTTCAGTAAAGTTCTTGTTGGGCGTATTGTCCATGTCTTTGACATGCCAGAGGGCAACCCTTCCCTTATACTGTTTGAACAGTGCAATGGGGTCCTTGCCTGCTTTTGATACCCAGAACAGGTCCAGTTCAAACTTTACCAGGGACGGATCGGTTTCGTTGGCCAGGATATCGAAAGGAATTTGTCCTTCCAGTTCCTGGAATTCAAAATCATGGTTGTGGTAGCAGAGCTGGATGCCCGCTTTTTTACAGATGGCGCCGGCCTTGTTCAGGTCAGCAGCAATTTTTTTGTAGTCAGCAATTGATTTCCTTTCTTCTGGCATCAGGTAGGCAATTGCCATAAAGGTTTGACCAATGGCTTTGGCATCGGCCACTGCTTTTTCCCATCCAAACAAAACGGTTCCGGGGTTTTGCTTGTTGCCGAAATTGCCATAGAGATAATGGCCTGATGGTGCAACCAAACCGTATTCATCCAATACCTTTTTGTATGCTGATGCTTCCATTCCAAAGAATTGGCCATTGTATCCGAAGTTCTCCACTTCGCCAAATCCCATGGCTGCAATTTGCTTGAGGGTTCCCTTGGGGTCTTTGGCCATGTCATCCCGAACTGTATAAAGTTGAACCCCAATTTTTTTGTCTTTTATACCACCAAGCGCCAGCGCATCATTGATAAAAAGCGAACCTGCGGCAACCCATGCCATTTGCTGTATGAACCCTCTTCTTGACGTCATGCCTTAATTTTTTATGGATACAATTTACAGCTTCATTTCTGAATTGCTGTATTGCTTTTAGTCGGAACATCAGTGCTTGCAATCTTCAGCATGACAATTGTCTGCTTTTCTGCACTGGCGGTAATTGATGTAGTGGGCAGAAACAATCAAGAGCATGGCGGGGATCAGAAACCACAACTGGTAAGGATGAAAGAGCTGCTTGAGGATCAGCATCAAGATCCCAAGGGCAAAAA
>JBIJAE010000175.1:0-4160 GCA_044345895.1 Chitinophagaceae bacterium | reverse complement strand
GCGTGGCTGATGTTGGCAACAGTATAGGCACCGAACCTGAAATCATTGATGGTCAGGGCATGTGTCATTTTCAGCAACTGTAAAAATTTCCCTTTGGGCCTGTTGAGCAATAACCAGGACAATTCTGCTTCAATCCCTTTCTGTATGGCTGTTCCAGCGTTCACAAAATATTCTGCCCCAACTGCATTCACTTGCCTCACAATAGCATCTTTCAGGTCAAACTGAAAAACAGTGGCACTGAAAAACAAACGCCCCTGATCTGCAGACAGCTTCATCCCCAGCTCCTTGTTCAAACCATACTCAGCCTGTAATCCAGCATAAAGCCCACCTGCTGAAGGACGGATCTCTGCAAGGGTGGGCGATGAATATCCTTTCGAAAGCTGACCATAAAAAGCAAGGGCCTTGAAAGGATGAATGGTCAGGGCAAACCTTGGCAGCAATTGGGCATTGAATGCAATATTTTTTTTACCGGAGGACGGCAATCCAACAGTTCTTTCTATGGCATAATTGAAACTGTTGACACTGATGCCTGCCTGTACCTGGATGAAGGCAAGTGGATGAACACTGAGTTGTGAAAAAAGGAATTGCTGGCGTGCAACAACCAGATCCCTGACCATTTTTCCATCAGGTACCCCTTTGTTGTTTCCGCTGCTGTCAATGGTATAATCACCACGTTGTACTTCTACACCATTGACCCATTGCAAGGGAAACGGTAGCTTTGTTTCATACACAAATTTTGAACGGACGCCCAGGTTGGCCTCTTTTCTTTTTTCAAAATTGGTGATAAAGGGATTTTTAAACCCGGTGATGGATGTTGAGAATGAAGTGACCGTTTTCCAGTGTTCAGACAGGATAAATGTATTGGAGATTCCCAGCATTGCAGTCTTGTTAAAAATACCGGCACGCTGATCCCTTGCAGAAGGTATGGTGCTGGTGGCGGGCCTTGATTGGCGTGGATTGGCATTGAATTGAGCAAGGTTCAGGCCTCCGGGTGTTTGATAGGACAAGTCTGCCAGGACCAGCAACAACTCAGTTGTAACTTGATCAGTGCCCCTTATCTTAACACCCAATTGCAGGTTATCCTTTCGCATGCGGCTATTGTCTCTGAACCCATCTGATTGGGCATGACCTTGCAAGGCATTGATTGAATAAGCGCCCTGTTTCAGTTGGTATTGTACCGATTGATTAAACGTTCCATACCTGCCGCCCGATGCCTTGATGCTGAGCATGCTGGTATCCTGCTGGGATTCACCAGACAGACTGGCACCTGAAAGCAGCAAAGCGCCTCCAGTTCCTGCGCCGTAGATGCTTCCTGCTGGCCCTTTGATGACTTCGGCTCCACCAATGCTGTTGACATCCAACAGGTTGAGGTATGCATTGCCCCCTGCATCGGTAAAAAGCATATCATCCATGTAAACTTTTACGTTCCGAACCCCAAAAGGAGAACGGAGCAAACTGCCGCGGATGGACAATCGATAGCTTCCCGGAGACCGCTCCTCCATCCGCACACCTGCTACAGCATTGAATGCCGGCAAGATACTGTAAGATGAAAATTGTTGTAATTCAGCCTTGCTTATGGTTGAAATAGATGCAGGAACTTGTATACGCTTCGCATTTGACTCATATCCCCTGACCACAATGGTTTCCATTGAAGCGGCAGAGTCTTTTTTCGCCTGCCCAAGGGCATGAAAAGCCGCAAGAATGAATACAAAAAAAGGGAGGCCAAGTTTCATCATTGTTCAATTGAAAAGGTCAAAAAAAAACCCGGCATAACCGGGTTCTTCTATAAAGATAAACTTCTTACTTGTTCATGTACATCACTTCCTTCACCAACTTTACCGTGCGGGTTACATCGGGGAGATAAGCCGCTACCAGATTGGGCGCATAGTGCATGGGGGCATCAGCTGCAGTGATCCTCCTGATAGGAGCATCAAGGTAGTCAAACCCTTCTTTTTGAATCCGGTAAGTTATCTCGGAAGAGATGGATGCATAGGGCCATTGTTCTTCAACAATGACAAGCCTGTTGGTCTTTTTAACACTTTCAAGAATGGTGTACCAGTCAAGCGGTCTGATGGTCCTAAGGTCAATAACTTCAGCACTGATGCCTTCTTTCTCCAGCTCTTCTGCAGCACCCAAGGCAACCTTCATCATTTTGTTGAATGAAACAATGGTTACGTCCCTGCCTGGCCTTTTGATATCTGCCTTACCAATGGGAATCAGGTATTCCTCTTCAGGAACTTCTCCTTTGTCGCCATACATCACTTCGCTTTCCATAAAGATAACCGGATCGTCATCCCTGATAGCGCTTTTGAGAAGGCCTTTGGCATCGTATGGATTGGATACTGAAATCACTTTGAGTCCGGGAATGTTGGCGTAGAGGCTTTCGAATGCAGTAGAGTGTTGTGCACCCAACTGACCTGCAGAACCATTGGCTCCCCTGAAAACAATCGGACAACCCACTTGCCCACCACTCATGGCCAGCATCTTGGAAGCTGTATTCAGGATCTGGTCGAGCGGCAGCACCGCAAAGTTCCAGGTCATGTATTCAACAATTGGTCTTAGGCCATTTTGAGCAGCACCCACGGCAACTGCGGTAAAACCAAGCTCTGCAATAGGGGTATCAATGATCCTTTTGGGACCAAATTCGTCGAGCATACCCTGGCTAACCTTGTAGGCGCCATTGTATTCTGCAACTTCTTCACCCATGAGAAAAACCCTGTCGTCTCTTCTCATTTCTTCCTGCATCGCCTCCCTGAGGGCTTCGCGAAAAGCAATAATCCTTCCCATAAATACTGTTTAAAAGTGATGCAAAAGTATTGCATGAAGGGGATTCCAACAAATGTTGTTTGAGGGCGCCCAAGACCCCTTCAAAACAAAAAACCCCGCACTTGCGGGGTTTATATGTTTAGGCGTTGATTCTGTTTTGATTTGGTTTCATAGTCAGGACGCCTTGGCTATAACGTAGGATTGGATTTAGGCTTTTTTTAGGTATTGGATTGGACTGGTTTTTTAGGAAATTGGATACTGGTTTTATGTGGATTTAGGTTGGAATCTGTCTTGCTTTCGGTTTGTTGGTGACGCCCCTGCCGCGTTGACAATGTAAAAATAGGTTGGCTTTCTGGCACATGGAAGATTTTTCCAATTGGATTTAGCAGATTACGTATTTCCGCTTACAATGATTGCTGAAGGGTACTTAATCTCCTTGGGGATCAATGTGTTTCCGGGGCGAGAGACCAGTGTTCAGGGGAACGCCAAAGACCTGACAACAGGAGCTCGCGCATGAAGAAAAACTCCTTGGGGAGCTTGTCATACATCCTTGAAAAAAGTTCCTCATGTGCCAGTACTTCGGTTTTCCAGGCCTCCCTGTCCACCTCCATTACCGCATCGTATTGTGCTGGAGTAAATGAGAGGGTCCCCCAATCAATGTCTTCATATTTGGGAACCCATCCAATTGGGCTTTCTATCGAAACCACTTCGCCGTATACACGCTCCACTACCCATTTCAACATGCGCATGTTCTCACCAAACCCAGGCCAGGTGAAGTTTCCGTCCTTGTCTTTCCGGAACCAGTTGACACCAAATATCCGGGGCGGATTCGGAATATTTCGACCCAGTTGCAACCAATGGTTGAAATAATCAGCCATGTGGTAACCACAGAATGGCAGCATGGCAAATGGATCCCTTCTCACCTTTCCAAGCTCACCAAACGCTGCGGCAGTGGTTTCTGAGCCCATGGTTGCTGCAAGATAAACACCAAAGTTCCAGTTGAATGCCTGGTAAAGCAAGGGGATGGTGGTGCTTCTTCGACCGCCAAAAATGAACGCACTGATGGGAACACCTTCAGGATTTTCCCATTCAGCATCGATGCTGGGACACTGATGGGCGGGAGCCGTAAACCTGGCATTGGCATGGGCAACGGGTTTCCCTGATGCCGGATCGTGGAGTTCTCCCCTCCAGTTATAGATAACCTTGGGCACTTCTTTGGTGAGACCTTCCCACCAGACATCCCCTTCGGGAGTGACACCAACATTGGTGAAAATACTGTTGCTGGACAGTGCCTTGATGGCATTGGGATTGGTCTTGGCATTGGTACCAGGCGCCACACCAAAATAACCGTATTCCGGATTGATGGCATAGAGTTTTCCATCTTTGCCGGGTTT
>JBIJAE010000292.1:0-2604 GCA_044345895.1 Chitinophagaceae bacterium | reverse complement strand
ATTTCGAATGTTCAACTGAAGCATTGAGCCTTACCTATTCCCATCAGATTTACAGCCATACCCATGCACTGCCCCATTCCTGGGATTTGCTGGCAAATGACAATATTTTCCTTTCCAAAAAATACCTGGAAGCCTTGGAAAAGGCGGCACCATCCAACATGACCTGCCATTTTATTGGGGTTTTGAGGGGTAATGAGCTGGTTGCCATTGCATTGTCACAATTCCTTGACCTGAATTCTATCGATTGCTACGGAAACAAGAACCAGGTCAGGCACCTCTCCCTTAAAAACTATTTGTTTAAAAAATACTCGTCCAGGATTCTGGTGATGGGCAACAACATGCTGAGCGGGCAAAACGCCTATGCCGTTTCAGCAACGGCCAGCATTCCCCAGGTGCTTCAAGCCCTGAGCCTTGCGGCTGATGAACTGAATGCGATTTTCAACAAAAAGGGAATTGACATCCACCTTACCAGCTTCAAAGATTTTCAGGCCACTGAAATAGACAATTTCGGTATGCCAGCATTCAAGGATGACCTGCGGTTTTCTGTTCAGCCCAACATGGTGCTTGCGCTTAGCCATGCGTGGAAGTCTGAGCAGGATTATGTCAATGCCATGTCCAAAAAATACAGGTCCCAATTCAAGCGCAGCCGAACAAAGGCCAAGGGAATTGAAAAAAAGGAACTTGGTTTGGAAGAAATCAGAGCACAGGAAGATAAACTGGAGGAGCTTTATCTTCATGTGGCCAGCAATGCCCCCTTCAATACTTTTTACCTACCCAAACAGCATTTCAGTGTACTCAAAGAAAAGCTTCTTGCCGATTTCATGCTGGTTGGCTATTTCATGGATGGGCAGCTCATTGGATTCAAAACCATGATCCGCAATGGAGAAGTGCTGGACACTTATTTTTTAGGATATGATGACTCCATCCAAAAAGAAAAAATGCTGTACCTGAACATGCTCTACGACATGACAAGCCATGCCATTCAAAACGGTTTCAGCAAAATCATTTTTGGCAGAACTGCCCTTGAAATCAAAAGCTCCATCGGGGCCAGGCCCGAGGAAATGGTTGGACTGATGAAACACAGCAGTAAGCTCATCAATCGTTTTCTGCCCTTCTTCTTCAACTACCTTGAGCCGAAAACAGTTTGGCAGGAACGGAACCCCTTTCAAGCTTCTTCGCAATAAACGACAAAACTTCAAACGCAGTCTCGGCCATCCGGTTTCCCTTGTTGTCAAGCAGGGGATTGATCTCCGTAAATTCAATGCAACAGACCTTTCCACTGTCCATCAACAAGTCGATGATGTTGATGATCTCCATTGGATAAAACCCTGTGGGAACAGGTGTTCCCGTTCCGTAAGAAATACTGTCGCAGTCCATAGAGTCTACATCAAATGAAATGTAGATGATGTCACAATCTTGCAATTGCTTCAGGCAGGTTTCCACACAGTTACCAATCTTTTTCTCCCGCATTTCATCAACCCTGTAGTGCAGTATCCCCTCTTGCTGGATCAACTCCTCTTCAGCCAGTTCAAAATCACGCAAACCCAAATACACCAGATGCTCAGGCCGAAGTTTGGGGCCATTGATCCCAATGTTCTTGATCTTTCTCCAGAAATATTCGGTTGCCGCCTCAATGGGATTGAGCTGGTGTTGCAGGTTGTCCATGCCCAGCACGGCCGCCAGCGGCATGCCATGGATATTGCCTGAAGGCGAGGTATAGGGCGAATGAATATCGGCATGTGCATCCAACCAGATGACACCGAGTGTATGGTGTGGATTGGCCGCTTTTATACCACTGATGGCGCCCAGGGCAGAAGAATGATCTCCTGACAATAAAATGGGAAAATAGTCCGTTTTGATGGAAGTACGAACTGCTTCAGCTACCCTTTCACACTGTTCAAATACATGCTCAATGCGCTTGGCAAAAGGATTGTTGTTTTTGTTGTAGATGCTTTCGTTGTGTGTCTCCACATCAACATGCTCATGGCGATGAAAAAAATCATCGCCCTTGTTGATGGCCGCAATTTCCATGGCATCTATCCCCATGTCAGAACCCCTGGTGCCTGCACCTATATCAGATCTGTTCTTGATGAGTTGAATGTTCATATCACTAAATTAAACGGGAATATTGAAAAGAACTTGTTTATTGAATGATGTTGCTGTTAATTTTATTTAAAAATTGCGATGCCATATAAAACAACGGCCCTTGATGATTTATCCATAATTTCATGGCTTGTAGAACAAGAAAATTGAACCGATTTTTGATGAAATGCCTGAGCACAATACTGTTGTTGATTTGGGGAACAACCTTTTCCTTTGGGCAAAGCCAAGCAGTTCAAAAAAACCGCATCAGCATTGCTTTTTTCCCTGAAGGAGGAAAACTCATCACCGGGGAATCCTGCGTGGTTGGCTTCAAGGCTACATCTGAAAAAGGGGAAGCCCTCGCGGTCAGATGCAAGATTGTGGACGACAAAAAAAACATCTACGGAGAAGCCATCAGTTTTCATGAAGGAAGAGGATCCTTTGAAATCATACCAGAAGAGGGATACCAGTATTTTCTTACCATTGCAACAGATAGCACGGAGCAAGTTTTTCCACTGCCCG
>JBIJAE010000174.1:0-4180 GCA_044345895.1 Chitinophagaceae bacterium | reverse complement strand
ATTGTTAACGGACTGATCCAGGGCATGATCGACATGGACCTGGAGGGATTTGAGCGCATCCTTGAGGAGCAAATCCGCACAAAAGGCATTGAAAAAACAATACACCAGATCATTTTTCCTTTCATGGAAAGGATTGGGGTGCTTTGGATTACAGGCCATATCAACCCCGCACAGGAACACCTTGTTTCCAATATCATCAGACAAAAACTGATTGTGGGCACAGAGGCTGTTACCCCAATGTTCCAATTGAAAAAGACCGGTCTGCTATTCCTTCCCGAAGGAGAATACCATGAATTGGGCCTCCTTTTTGTTCAGTACCTCCTGAAAAGCAGGGGTTTATATGTTTATTACTTGGGCTCCAATGTTCCTTTGGACGATGTTGAATATGTCGTCAAACACAAGCAACCTGACTTCATTTATACACACCTTACCTCGGTGTCAAGCGTTTTCAATTTCGACAAGTTTATACAGCAGTCGCTTAAACGCTTCAGTCAGACCCCCCTCATCATCTCAGGTCGCCTAGCGGCCACCTACGAGAACAAAATCCCTTCCCAGATTCATTTCAAACGCTCATTACAGGAGGTTACTGCCTTCATTACTGAGCTGGTGTAAACGCTGAAAATCAACTGTTTAATATTTGAAAAAAAATATTAAACAAAATTAGTGTTCCGTATCAAAGTTTTGTTTAATTTCATTTCATAAACAATTAAACAAAGCAATATGTCAACACAGGAATTCAACCAGCTTCTGCTCCAGAACTCAGAATACCTCAGGCCCTTTGCAGTAACCCTTACCAAGGACCAGGAGACCGCCAAGGACCTGCTGCAGGAGACCATGTTTCGTGCTTTGTCTAACCAGGAAAAATACAGTGTTGGTACCAACATCAAGGCATGGTTGTATACCATCATGCGCAACATCTTCATCAACAACTACCGCCGCAAGTCCAAGCAGAATACCATTTTTGACAACAGTCCCAATGAGTTCCTGCTCGACCACAACCAGTCAGCAGTTCCCAATGGTGCTGAAACGTCCATGCGGATGAAAGACATCAACAAGGCTATTCACGAGCTTCCCAGCATATTCAAGCAACCCTTCATGTTGTATTTTGAAGGGTACAAGTACCACGAAATTGCAGACATGCTCACTGAGCCGCTGGGTACCATCAAAAGCCGCATTCACTTTGCAAGAAGGCTGTTGAAAAACCAAATCAACAAGTTTTAACCTATCTTTCCATCGTGGGAAAAAAAGCGATAGTCATCGGTAGCGGGTTCGCAGGGCTCTCCGCTGCCTCATTCCTGGCCAAGGCTGGGTGGGAAGTAGAAGTGCTGGAAAAGCATGACCAGCCGGGTGGCAGGTGCAGGCATTTCAAGTCAGAGGGTTTCAGTTTTGACATGGGACCAAGTTGGTACTGGATGCCCGATGTATTTGACCGTTACTTTGGTTGTTTTGGTAAAAAAGTATCAGATTATTACGAGCTGATCAGGCTTGATCCTTCCTATAGAATTTACTGGGAACAAAACCATATGGATGTTCCATCTGATTATGCAGCATTAAAAAAGATGTTTGATCAGCTTGAGCCCGGTGCAGGGGAGCAGCTCGACGCCTTCATGGCTGAGGCTGAATACAAGTACCGCGTTGGTGTCAACAAGCTCGTCTTCAAGCCTGGACAATCACTTTTGGAATTTCTGGACAAGGAGCTGATTGCTGGATTGTTCCGCCTGGATGTTTTCAACAACATCAAGTCCCATATCGGAAAATTTTTCAAGCATCCACATCTCCGTCAGATGATGGAGTTTCCTGTCTTGTTCTTGGGCGCCCTTCCTGAAAATACGCCGGCACTTTACAGCCTCATGAATTATGCTGATGTGAAATTGGGTACCTGGTTTCCCCGTGGAGGCATGTATAAGATTGTAGAAGGCATGCACAAGCTTGCTGTTGAGCAAGGGGTAACCTTTCATTTCAACCACAATGTTTCTTCCATCAATGTTGAAAATGGCATAGCCAAAACAGTGGTAGCCGACAATGGAAAACAATTCCATGCTGATGTGGTGATTGGTGGTGCCGATTATCATTTTATAGAAACGAAACTGCTTGAAAAGCAGTACAGGAGCTATTCTGACGGCTATTGGGACAAGCGTGTTATGGCGCCGGGCTGTTTGATTTATTATGTGGGCATCAATACAAAGATTCCTGATCTTCCACACCATTCATTGTTTTTTGATGTTCCCTTTGATGCCCATGCTGCAGAGATTTATACCCATCCTGAATGGCCAAAGGATCCGCTTTTCTATTTGAGTGCAACCTCAGTAACCGATCCTACCCAAGCGCCCGAAGGTTCAGAAAATCTTTTTTTCCTGATTCCTGTTGCAGCAGGGCTGGATGGGGATGACGAAAAAACCAGGGAGCATTATTTCAACCTGCTGAGTGAGCGATTGAAAGAAAGAACCGGGGTAGACATCAGAAACCATGTGGTGTACAAAAGGGCCTATGCGTATGCAGATTTTGTTAGCGATTACAATGCTTTCAAAGGAAATGCCTACGGGTTGGCCAATACCCTGATGCAGACGGCCATCCTCAAGCCATCCTGCAAAAGCAAAAAAGTGAAGAACCTGTATTATACCGGGCAGCTCACAGTTCCCGGGCCAGGAGTGCCTCCCAGCCTTATCAGTGGCGAGGTAGTTGCCCAATTGGTGGACAGGGAAAATGCATAATGATAAAAAGAAAGCTGCTGAATGATGAATTTATCAGTAGTTCTGTTGAACAAAATGAGGTTTTTCAGGGTTATTGTTTAACTTGGATGACAAATAAAGCATAATTCATTAATATAAACATGATAGGAATCTTCCATAATGTTGCTCACGAGTGCAGTCGTATCACCACACAGCGATACAGCACTTCATTCAGCAGTGCCATCAAGTTGCTGCACAGCGACATTCAGGGTCCTATCTATGACATTTATGGTTTTGTGCGTTTCGCAGATGAAATTGTGGATACATTTCATGATTTTGACAAGGAAACCTTGCTTGCCAATTTTAAAAAGGATGCATATGATGCCATTGAAAATGGCATAAGCCTGAATCCCATCCTGCAAAGTTTTCAGATAACTGTCAACCGTTACAACATTGACCTCGCCCTGGTAGAAGCATTTTTCAAGAGCATGGAATTTGACCTCAACAAGGCCAAGTATGACGCCCTTGGATATGCAGAATACATCTATGGAAGTGCAGAAGTGGTTGGTTTGATGTGTCTTTATGTTTTCTGTGACGGAAACCAACATGAATACGAGAAGTTGAAACCCTCTGCGCAATCTTTGGGTGCTGCTTTTCAGAAAGTGAATTTTTTACGGGATGTAAAAGCGGATTATCAACAGCTGAACAGGGTATATTTCCCAGGTGTTGATTTCAATTCATTCACCCACGAAATGAAGGAATCCATCGAGGATGACATTGAAAATGATTTCCACCTTGCCTACCAGGGAATCCTGAAACTCCCATTGACAGCACGTTTCGGTGTTTACCTTGCCTATAAATATTACCTCAGCCTGTTCAAAAAAATCAAGGCTGTCAAACCACAGCGCATCATGGAAGAGCGCATCCGCATACCCAATTACCAAAAGGCATGGGTAGCTGCAAAAGTGGTGGTCAGGACACAGCTCAACATGCTGTAGAAAAGTTGAAGAGGTTGAAGTGGCCTTCGGCCTGTTGAAGTGGTTGAAGTAAATCTTAAACCGCTTAAACCTCTTCAACCTCCTCAACTGAATTTGGTTGCTTCAACCCCTTCAACTCACTTCCACACCTCCTCCATCACCTTCCCCCTCACGTTCAAATCCCCGAATGTATTTTTGGCTGTTGGATGAACCCTGTTCGCCAACAAAACAAATACAATCCCTTTTTCCGGATCTGCCCAGGCACATGTTCCAGTAAAACCTGTATGGCCAAAGGTTTTGGATGAGATGTTCAAGGCAGGATAGGGAAACTTTCTCGTGGCATTGTCTTTTTCCGGTTTGTCAAATCCAAGTCCACGCCTGCTGATGTTGCTCTGGTAGGAGTTGAACAAATCGATGGTGGCTGTAGAGAAAAATCTTTTTTCATTGATCACACCCTTGTTCATGATGATCTCCATCAACACAGCAATCTCATAGGCATTGCTGAAAAGACCCGCATGGCCGGATACCCCGCCA